>CAYXMC010000075.1:0-7296 GCA_964466095.1 uncultured Methylophilaceae bacterium
AAGATTTATAATCTTGACTTAAGCATACAGGATATCGCCGCGATGACGTCACGTGGTGCACGATCTGGCATAGGGCTGGGGACTTTTGCCTCAGGTGGTGTTGTGATTGATGGTGGCAGGGCGCCTGATACCATTGTTCCCCCAGTAATTGCCCGTGCAGCTTTCCCCGAGGCTTGGCGCATACTGTTGATTTTTGATCGTGGCGATCAGGGCGTACACGGTAGTCAGGAAGTTGCAGCCTTCAAGGATTTACCAAATATACCGGAGCATGTGGCGGCAAATATTTGTCGGCATGTGTTGATGCAAGCCTTGCCTGCATTAGCCGAGCAGAATTTGACGATGTTTGGTCAGGCAATTCAGGCCTTGCAAGTTGCGACCGGTGATTATTTTGCCCCCGTTCAGGGTGGTCGTTACGCTAGCGAAAAAGTGGCGTCAGTATTGAGTTTTATGCATGAGCAGGGAGCTGCATGTTACGGGCAGAGTTCATGGGGGCCTACAGGCTTTGCAATATTTGCCGATGAAGCAGAATCTGCGTCAATTTTAGATTTGCTGCAAACCAGATACGCAGCGACAAGCCTTGAGTTTGTAATGTGCAAAGGGCTGAATAGGGGGGCTGTGGTGCGAGAGATTACGCGCCCAGCTACCTGAATAATATAAATTGCTGGAATTTACTGAGGGTTATTATTAATGGAAAAACCAACTATCCTGCATCTGATTACGGCGGCAAAAAATGCCAGCCCATTTGATGTGAATATGGCGTTTGATGCCGGGTTCGACAAAATCGTGCCTTACACCAACGTAGAGTTGAAAGAAGTGATGGGCTTGGTACAAGACGCTATCTTTTCAAGAGGGCCATCCGGGATCAAGCGCGAAAGTGTCTTTATTGGTGGTCGCGACATTGATGTGGCAATGGACATGCTTGATGTGGCACGTAAATCGATGGTGCCACCTTTTGAAGTTTCCGTTTTTGCCGATCCATCTGGAGCTTTTACCACCGCAGCAGGCATGATGGCTAAGGTTGAACAGCATCTGACCAAGAATTTTGGTGGTGATCTGTCAGGTCGCAAGGTCAGCGTATTTGGTGCTACAGGCCCGGTGGGCGGCTGCACGGCTGTTATTGCTGCCAAATATGGTGCAACAGTTGAACTCGTGGCACATCGCTCCATGGCAGATGTGGAAGTCAAGGCAGAGTCCTACAACAGCCGTTATGGTGTGAATATCAGCTGTGTCGATGGTAGTACCGATGAACTCAAGGAAAAAGTCCTGCAAGGCACCGATATTGCATTGTGCTGTGCTGCTGCAGGAGTGCAGGTAATCAGTCTCAAGCAGATGGCAACTTCTTCAACTCTGAAGATCGTAGCTGACGTGAATGCCGTGCCGCCCACAGGCGCCGAAGGCGTGGATGTGCATGCAGATGGCGTCGCTATAGCTGGCACCAAGGCGTTTGGTATCGGTGCGCTGGCGATTGGTAATGTCAAGTACAACACTCAGCACAATTTGTTGAAGCAGATGCTGGAGCCCAACAAAAAGCATTATCTGGACTTTTTGTCCGCCTTTGAAATGGCACGCAAGAGCCTCTAGAAAGGTTTGCCATTAAAAAAATCCTGATAGCTTCGTTTTCTGCCCGTCCCTTTGTAAAGGCGGCGGTGCAAGCCGGATATGAAGTCACGGCATTGGATGTATTTGCTGATGCAGATACCAGGCAGGCAGCCAGCGAAGTCATCAAAATAGGGTATGCAAATGGTGGTTTTGTCGCGACTGAAGTAGAAGATGCGCTGACACAGCTAGACTTGCCAAGTTATCTGGGCTTAGTTTATGGCAGTGGCTTTGAAACGCAACCAGCATTACTGGAATGGATCGCTGCCAGATTGCCGCTTATAGGTAATAAGCCAATTGTGGTGAAAAACCTGAAGCGGGCTCTGCAGTTTTTTACCTTGCTTGATGCATTGGGTGTTCGTCATCCTGAGGTTAGTTTCCGGCCGCTTGATGATGCTAATGGCTGGTTGCAAAAGAATGCAGGGGGCTCTGGTGGCATGCATGTAATGCCTGCATCTCCGGGCGAGCACTTGCCTAAGGGCTGCTATTTTCAGCGTGAAATAAGCGGCACACCGGTTTCCGCATTATTTTTGGCAGATGGCCAACAGGCTCGGATTGTCGGTTTCAATCAGCAATGGGTAACTGCCGCGCCCGGTATGCCGTTTCGCTATGGTGGTGTGGTCAGTCATGCCAATTTGCCAGAGGCGATCAAGCAGCAATTGGCGGACTATGCGCAGAAATTAACTAATGCGGTAGGCCTGCGCGGCCTGAACAGTCTGGATGGCGTAATGCTTGATGATGAGCTTTGGGTGCTAGAGATTAACCCCCGCTTGAGTTCCACTTTTGATCTTTATCAGTCTGAGCAGGCTAATCTTTTTGATCTGCATGTGAATGCGGCTTTGGGCAAAAAATTCAACTGGCCAAAACTGCCAGGCAAGGCCAAGGCGCGCGATATATTCTATGCGCCATATGATCTTGATTTCAAAGAGCATGTCGACTGGCCTGAGTGGGTGGCTGATATTCCACTACAACATAGCCAGATTGCTGCTGAGAACCCGGTTTGCACGGTGCTGGCAGAGGCGGAAAGTGCTGCGATGGCGCGGGAACTGGTGATCACAAGAACCAATATGTTAAAAAATATAATCAATCAATTTAGAAAGGAGGAGTAGTCATGGCTGAAGCTACTCAACTGGATACTGCTAGCTGGCCTAGCGTTAATACACTTACCAATCCGCTGGTTAAATCTCTGGTGGATAATGCCAAGAATCTGCGTCTGGGCGTCGAGAAGTCGGCCAATGGTGCAACTATTGTCGATGCCGGTGTCGCGCATGCTGGCGGTCTGGAAGCAGGGCGGCTGATTGCCGAAATCTGTATGGGCGGCTTGGGTCATGTCAGCCTGCAAACCTCCAATACTTTTGCACACTGGCCATGGATGCTCTCCGTACATTCGAACAACCCGATACTTTCCTGTCTGGGTAGTCAGTATGCTGGCTGGAGTCTGGCCCATGAAAAATTCTTCTCGCTTGGCTCCGGGCCTGGTCGAGCTTTAGCGGGTAGAGAAGAACTATATAAAGAGCTGGACTATCAGGACAAGGCCGATGCCGCCTGTCTGGTACTGGAGAGCGAGAAGGCGCCGCCAGTTGAGGTGATTGAAAAAGTATCGCGCGACACAGGTGT
The DNA here is from genome assembly GCA_964466095.1 of uncultured Methylophilaceae bacterium. Taxonomy (GTDB): domain Bacteria; phylum Pseudomonadota; class Gammaproteobacteria; order Burkholderiales; family Methylophilaceae; genus CAYXMC01. Next base: position 3,214 of record CAYXMC010000075.1, read on the forward strand.
GGCCGTAGAAAACCTCACATTTATCCTGACGCCAACACGCAGTCTGGCTGGCACCGTACAGATCGTTGCACGTGTTCTGGAAGTTGCGATGCACAAGATTCATACCCTGCATTTCCCTCTGGAGCATGTAGTGGATGGTATGGCTAGCGCACCAGTACCACCACCAGCCCCAGATTTCCTGGTGGGTATGGGGCGCACCAATGATGCCATCCTGTTTGGTGGCCATGCGCATATTTTTGTTAAAGGTACAGATGAAGCGGCCGCCAAGTTGGCAAATGAGTTGCCAAGTAGTGCCTCTCGTGACTATGGCAAGCCATTTGCCGAAGTATTCAAAGCGGTCAATATGGATTTCTACAAGATAGACCCGATGCTATTCAGCCCGGCAGCGGTTACTGTGACTGCGGTCGAGTCTGGTAAAAGCTTTGTTGGTGGCAAGCTGGATGCAGCCTTGCTTGACCAGTCATTCGGATATGTTGGCTAATTCCTGACTTAAATCAATTGCTGGTCTCCAATCTCCGCAGTATCCCGGTCTTTACAGATGATCCCGGTTGGCACGGTAAACGCTTGCAAGAAGCGTTTGCCAACCGCGGCTATCTGGCGCAATTCATTTCCCTGAAAGATTGCTATCTGGACCTCAGGCAAGGTCATGCCGGTGTAATGATCCCTGGGTTCGAGGCAGGATTGCCGACTGGCGCGTTTGTGCGTGGAGTGCCTGGTGGCACATTGCAGCAGGTGATTACACGGCTTGATATCCTGCACGCTCTGCAAATGCTAGGGGTCAAGGTATACAACGATGGCCGCGCTGTAGAACGTACCGTAGATAAAGCGATGACCAGCTTTATTCTGCATCATAATGGGGTTCCTACCCCTGCTACCTGGGTGTGTGAAAACCGCCACGTCGCAAGGGAAATCATTGAAGCTCAAACCGGGAATGGGCGCCGGCTAGTGATCAAGCCATTATTCGGGTCTCAGGGTAAAGGCGTGCGCAGATTGGATGCAGCATCGCCTTTCCCAGTGCCGATGGAGCAGCATGTGGACGGCTTGTATTACCTGCAAGAGTATGTAGATAGCGGTGAGGGCGCATGGCATGACCACAGGGTTTTTGTCATTCATGGCAAAGCGATAGCTGCTATGGTGCGGCATGGCAGCAGTTGGGTGAATAACGTTGCCTTGGGAGGTCGTTGCGAGGCCTATCCGCATGCAGGGGAAGTTGCTGAACTGGCAGAGGCTGCATCACAGGCATTGCAGATGGATTATTGTGGTGTTGATGTAATCCGCGACCGCGATGGGCGTTTGCACGTTCTTGAGGTCAACAGTATTCCTGCCTGGAAAGGCCTGCAAACTGTCGTCAAGCTTGATTTAGCGCAAGCTCTGGTAGACGATTTTCTCGATAAACTGCCAGCATGACCTCATTTTCACAGCAGAAATTGGCCAGCTTTTTCAAGGAAGCATGTCTCGCTGAAATCACTGCCTTGAAACCTGGCAATGTGCACATTTTTGCCGATGGACATGACATGGTTGTGCAAGATTTCATCAAAAGCGCTGAAGCAGCATCAAAGGTAATTGCGCAACCTGGCATGAGTGTCGGGCATCGCATCAATGCAGCAGTGAATGCAACTTGGCAGACCGTTGGCTGTAATACCAATCTTGGCATTGTGCTTTTGGCGGCCCCGTTAATTGAAGCTGCCTATGTCAATCCACAGAATATACGTATCGGCTTGACCGAGGTGTTGTCAACCCTGACGATCGATGATGCAGTGCTAGCCTATCAGGCAATACAACAGGCATCGCCGGCAGGTATGGGTGAAGTTGCGGAGCAGGATGTCAGCAAGTTGCCGCGGGTTACGCTCTTGCAGGCTATGCAACAGGCGCAAGCTTGGGATTTGATTGCGCGTCAGTATGCCGATGGCTATCAGGCGATTTTTGAAACTACTTTACCTGCTTACATAGAGATACAGAATCGCTGGGAGCGTTCAGCTTGGGCGGTTAGCGCGCTTTATCTGAAAATTCTTTCCACATATCCTGATACGCATATCGCACGTAAATATGGTTCGGCCAAAGCTGCGGATGTTCAGCAAGAGGCGGGAGAGCACCTGAAGCTTTTTCTGGAGTTGGATAATCCCAAGTTTTATCAGAAGCCGCTGATGGAATTTGATAGAAGCCTGAAGGCGAGAGGACTTAATCCCGGAACCAGTGCCGATATGACTGTGGCGACCTTGCTGACATATGCGTTGATGGTATCTGCTTGACACTCTGGCTTGCCCTTTGTCAGCGATTGCATAAGCTACTCACACTGTCTTTCAGTTTCGTTTTGTTTTCGGTTATACTCTTTGGCTCACGCAAAGCTTGATTCACGTAACGTCTGCACTCAGCGGCCATTACAACAATAGCTCAGAATTTGTTTTTATTTAGTAATTACTCTCGGAGGAAACCATGGCTAATTTGTTAGAACAATTAAAGGCGATGACTACCATCGTTGCTGATACTGGTGACGTGGAAGCGATCAAGAGCGTTAAGCCTGTTGATGCAACTACCAACCCATCCCTGTTGCTGAAGGCCAGCACACTGCCACAATACGCACACCTGATCGATGAATCTATTGCTTATGCCAAGGCTCAAGGTGGCAGCAAGGAAGCTCAGATCGAAAATGCCGCTGACAAGTTGGCTGTACTGATCGGTATTGAAATTTCCAAGGTTGTTCCAGGCCGTATCTCTACTGAAGTAGACGCACGCCTGTCTTTCAACATCGAAAAGATGGTTGCTAAGGGTCGCAAGCTGATCAAACTCTACGAAGAAGCTGGTGTAGGTAAAGATCGTGTTCTGATTAAGCTGGCTTCCACTTGGGAAGGTATCAAGGCCGGTGAGCAACTGGAAAAAGAAGGTATCAACTGCAACCTGACACTGCTGTTTGGTTTTGGCCAAGCTCGTGCCTGTGCTGAAGCTGGCGTATTCCTGATTTCCCCATTCGTTGGTCGTATTCTTGACTGGTACAAAGCCAAGAATCCAGGTACTGAATACACTCAAGAAACAGATCCAGGTGTTGTTTCCGTACGTAATATCTATGCCTACTACAAAGAGCACGGCTACAAGACTGTAGTGATGGGTGCTTCTTTCCGTAACACTGGTGAACTGATTGCTCTTGCTGGTTGTGACCGCCTGACTGTTTCGCCAAACCTGCTGCAAGATTTGGCTGCTACAGAGGGTACACTGACTCAAGTTCTCAAGGACGGTGGCGCTAGCAAGACTCCACCTGCAAAGATGACTGAAGAAGAATTCCGCTTTGCTCTGAACGAAGACGCAATGGCTACTGAGAAGCTGGCAGAAGGTATTCGTGGCTTCGTGGTTGACCAAAACAAGCTGGAAAAGGCGCTTGCTGAAAAGCTGTAATTGATTGACTGCTGGGGAGCTAAAATAAGGCTCCACCAGCGTTGACACAGGCCGTAATAGCGCTATAACATTGCGGCTTGCTTTAGTAACTTAAATACAAAGTAAATCTTGTAATTTTTTTGGAGGAAGTATCATGGCTGTAACACAAATGGCTTTAGATTCACTGGATTTCGACGCAACTGTAGCTCTGGCTGAGAAGGTTGCTGCTAACGTAGACATTCTGGAAATTGGTACCCCATGCATCAAGCACAATGGTATCAAGTTGCTGGAAACTCTGCGTGCCAAGTTCCCAAACAACAAGATCCTGGTTGACCTGAAGACTATGGATGCTGGTTTCTACGAAGCTGAGCCTTTCTACAAGGCTGGTGCTGACATCGTTACAGTTCTGGGTACTGCTGATCTGGGCACTATCAAAGGCGTAATCGACGCAGCTAACAAGTATGGCAAGAAAGCACAAGTTGACCTGATCAATGTTGCTGACAAGAAGACCCGTACACAAGAAGTTGCCAAGCTGGGCGCGCACATCATCGGTGTTCACACTGGTCTGGATCAACAAGCTGCTGGTCAAACTCCATTTGCTGACCTCGGTCTGGTTGCTGGTCTGAATCTGGGTGTTGAAATCTCTGTAGCTGGTGGCGTAAAGGCTGCTACAACCAAGCAAGTTAAGGATGCTGGTGCTACCATCATCGTTGCTGG
>CAYXMC010000076.1:0-7282 GCA_964466095.1 uncultured Methylophilaceae bacterium
ACCTATTGCTCAGTTCTCAGGGCATGACCCATGAATCTGTGATCCGACATGGCTGGCGCGACGAACTGACAGATGTGATGGATGCCTATCGTGCCTTGCGTACCAAACTGGATTTTGACAACGCTGAAACAGTTGCTGGCATCGACCGCATCAAGTCTGCACTGGATAACGCATCCATTCCTGTCACAGTTGGCAATGAGTTAAACCGACTGATCTACATGAACAAGGCAGGCTTCGCGCTGTGGCACAAGATGGCACCAGAGCTAGCGAAGAAGCATCCTGGTTTTGCGGTGGAAAAACTAATTGGCGGAACGCTCGGACAATATGTTGAAAACGAGGCAGACCGTGCAGTTTATGTAGCTGAACACAAGACTAAAGCCATGCTTAGCACTGAGATGGGTGGTCTGCATCTTGAGCTTACGTTTAACCCGGTTCACAACTCAGATGGTGTCTATATTGGCCGTATGATTCAGTGGAACGACAGAACCGCTGAAGTCAATGCAGAGTTAGAAGTCACCCGGCTTGTTAACGAGGCAATTGCAGGCAATCTGTCTGAACGTGTCAATACCAGCATCATGCCCGAAGGCTTTTTGCTGGATACCGCAAAAGGCATCAACAACATGCTGGATGCTGTGATTGGGCCATTGAACAAGGCGGCAGAGTATGTGGACAACTTTGCCAATGGAGTGATTCCGGCCCCGATTACCGAGGAGTACAACGGTGATTTCAACAAGATCAAGGAAAACCTGAATTCTTGTGTACATGCCTTGAAGTCTCTGGTCAAAGATACCAACATGCTGGCTGAAGCAGCTGCACAAGGCCAATTATCCACGCGTGCAGATGCCAGCAAGCATTGGGGTGATTACCGCAAGATTGTAGAAGGTGTAAACAATACGCTGGATTCCGTGATTGGCCCGCTCAATGTTGCAGCCAAGTGTGTTGATGATATCTCCAGAGGCGATATTCCTGAGGAGATCAGGGATACCTACAATGGTGACTTCAATAACATCAAGAACAATCTGAATACCTGCATAAAAGCCATCAATCGTCTGGTTGCAGATGCCAATATGTTGGCAGACGCTGCTCGCGCCGGGAATATTTATGTGCGTGCAGAGGCTGGTCAGCATCAAGGAGATTTCCGCAAGATTGTGGAAGGCGTGAACAACACGCTGGAAATGATCGTCGGCCCTATCATCACCGTAAAAATGGCAGCCGAAACCATCAACAGTGCAGCACAGGAAATCTCTGCTGGTAATAATGACCTATCTCAACGCACTGAGCACCAAGCCTCCAGTCTGGAAGAAACTGCTTCCAGCATGGAAGAGCTGGCCTCTACCGTTAAACAGAATGCTGAAAATGCCAAGCAGGCCAATCAACTCGCTATCGCTGCTTCAACCATTGCAGTCAAAGGTGGCGAAGCAGTATCTGATGTAGTGAGCACCATGGCAGCGATCAATGAAAGCTCGCGCAAGATTGAAGATATCATTTCGGTAATTGATGGCATTGCCTTCCAGACCAATATCCTGGCACTGAACGCCGCGGTGGAAGCTGCCCGCGCCGGTGAGCAGGGCCGCGGTTTTGCTGTAGTGGCCGGTGAAGTGCGTAACTTGGCGCAACGTTCTGCTTCTGCTGCCAAGGAAATCAAGGAGCTGATTACCGACTCCGTCAGCAAAACAGCCGAAGGCACCAAGCAGGTGGAAAACGCCGGGGCCACCATGCAGGAGATCGTGAACTCTGTGAAACGTGTTTCCGACATTATCGGTGAGATCACCGCTGCCTCGGTCGAACAAAGTTCAGGTATCGATCAGGTGAATAATGCAGTTACCAGCATGGATGAAGTTACTCAGCAGAATGCTGCCCTGGTAGAAGAAGCTGCCGCAGCGGCTGAATCGCTGATGGAGCAGGCTATGACACTGGTAGAGTCCGTCAACAAGTTCAGAACGAGTGCAGATGAAACCCAGTTGAGCGTGAGTCAGGCAAGCCATCTGAAGCGCCCATCAACCCCATTGAAGAGCGCTAGCAAACCGGCCAGCAAAACTGTCAGCCCACCTCCTGCTGCAACCTTCTCAAAAACAGGAACGGACGACGGTGACTGGGAGGAGTTCTAGGAGACATCAAGGCTGTTTACAGCCTTGACTCACACTAAGGTGAAAATGATGTTATTCGATTAATTACACCATCATGCAGAACTTGGGTTCCAGCTGTATATGGATTGAGAAAGCCAAAATTAAGCTCATGATGAATTATGAAAATTATTAGCTTCTAGAAATTAAAGAAATGTGAAATCAGGCCGCAATACAAAGTATGGCGGCTTTTTTTCGCCTGAAGTATTCCTTTCTTATGCATGAAAAGCAGCGCTTATTGCCAGCTTTTCGGTGCTTAGACTGAAGGGACTCGGGTGAATAATGCTAGTACCTACTTAATATTGCCTGGGATTAATGGAGGAAAAAAATGAGTGCTCAATCAGGGGTATCTTTTCTTGGGAAACTTAAAGCGATGAAACTGCGCACACAGCTCATGCTGGTGATGTTTTTTATGGCAGTAGGCTTTGTAGTCGCCGGCTATATTGGCGAAAAAGTATTCAAGAAAGTCCTAGTCAATGGTCCGGTTTATGGAGAAATTATTGACAACAAGGATCTGGTTGCTGACATTCTCCCCCCACCGGCTTACCTGATTGAGTCATGGCAGCTTGCACTGGAAATGGTGGCTGTCAAAAACCAGTCTCCAGAACCCTTGATTGAACTAAGCAAAGCTCTGGAAAAGGACTTTGCAAAACGCACAGAATACTGGGCAAGTAAGCTCACTAATCCTGAAATGCGAGCTGTTGTGAAAGATGAGCTCAAACCCAGCGGCGAAGAATTCTTGCGTGTAAGGGACGAAATTTTCATTCCAGCCATACGTTCTGGCAATCCCAAACTGATTGAAGCTGCTCTTCCACAACTGGATCAGGCCTACAAAAAACATCGCGCTGCTGTAGATAAATTGTCCGGCATGGCGATCAAGCAAGCGGAGCTAATTGAGCAAGAGGTGGATGCTGAGGTCAGCTATGCTAACAACACGGTGTTAGGGCTTGGGCTTGTAGTGCTCGTAATCGCTCTCGCAGGATTAGGCCTTGTCGTCAGCCATATTATTCGCCAACTTGGCGGAGAGGCTCACGAAGCCTTGGCAAAAGCACAGACGATTGCAGACGGTAGCTTTTCCAGCAATGTAGGCTCCCGAAATCACCAGCGAACCAACGTGATTGGTGCGCTCAATATGGCAATGTCCACTTTGGAAGAAATAGACAATGAAATGCAGCGGATGGAGCAGGAACATAGCCGCGGCAACATTGATGCAAATATCAATACCGAGAAATTCAGTGGTGCTTACCGCGAAATGGCTGTGGGTATCAATCGTATGGTGGCAAATCACATTGAGGTCATCAAGAAATCTACAGCTTGCGTGGTCGAACTTGGTCGCGGCAACTTCCAGGCTGAACTCGAAAAATTCCCTGGAAAACTATCGCTAGTGAATGAAGGTGTTGAAGAACTCAGGTTTAACGTCAACAACCTGGTGCAGGATCTCAGGCATATGTCTGAGGAGCATGAAAAAGGCAATATCAGCTTCATGATGGATCCAGGCAAGTTCTCTGGTGATTACAAACTGGTAGCTGAGGGCGTGAACGCCATGGTCAGCGAGTACATTGACGAGAACAAGACTGTCATGGGCGTGATCGAGCAATTCGGCAACGGTGATTTCTCCGCCACCATCAAGGAGTATCCAGGTGAGAAAGCCTTTATCAACAAGAGCGTGAAGAAGATGAGCGGTAGCCTTAAGGGCATCATCGACTCCGTCAACTGGGTCAGTAATGAGCATAAACAAGGTGCGATTGATATGACCCTGCATGCCCATCTGTTCAAGGGCGACTTCTCTACTCTGGCCAATGCAGTCAATGAAATGATGGCGGGCCTGCTGGACATGAATCATAAAGCCATGGCCGTCGTAAAAGAGTTCGGCGAAGGTAATTTTGATGCGCCACTGGAACGCTTCCCTGGTAAAAAGTCTGAAATCAACGACACCATAGAGGAAGTACGCACTCACCTGAAGCAGTTGAATGAAGACGCGCAAATGCTGGCAGATGCTGCCCGTCGTGGTGATGTGTCAGTGCGCGCAGATGTGACTCGTCACTTGGGTGATTTCCGCAAGATCGTTGAGGGTGTGAACGAAACACTGGAGATGATCGTCGGCCCGATCTCTACAGTAAAAACTGCGGCAGATGCTATCAATACCGCAGCTAAAGAGATCGCTCAGGGCAATGCCGATCTTTCCCGCCGCACTGAAGATCAGGCGGCCAATCTGGAAAAAACCGCTTCCAGCATGGATCAATTATCTTCCACTGTTAAACAGAATGCCGATAACGCCAAGCAAGCCAACCAGCTGGCGCTAGCTGCCTCTGGCGTTGCCATCAAGGGCGGAGAGGTTGTCTCTGAAGTGGTTGCCACCATGGCAGACATCAACCAAAGCGCCCAGAAGATTGAGGACATCATTTCCGTGATTGATGGCATCGCCTTCCAGACCAATATTCTGGCACTGAACGCTGCGGTAGAAGCTGCCCGTGCCGGTGAGCAGGGTCGTGGTTTTGCTGTGGTGGCAGGTGAAGTGCGTAACTTGGCACAACGCTCAGCCTCTGCTGCCAAAGAGATCAAGGAGCTGATTACCACCTCCGTACATAAAACTACTGAAGGCACCAAACAAGTGGAAAACGCTGGAGCCACGATGAACGAAATCGTCGCTTCGGTGAAACGCGTTTCCGACATCATTGGTGAGATTGCAGCCGCTTCCATGGAACAAAGTGCTGGTATCGCTCAGGTAAACGATGCCGTGATCCGCATGGACGATATGACCCAACAAAACACGGCACTTGTGGAAGAAGCTGCCGCCGCTGCTGAATCTTTGATGGATCAGGCTGAAGAGCTTATGAACGCAGTTGGCGTATTCAAGATTGATGGCATTGAATCAAGACCTGCCAAGCCTGCGCTGCGTCTGCCTAAAGAACCATTCAAAGACAGCAAGTCACCTGCAAAAACGGTGGCAATCAACGAATTCAAGTCATCCAAAACTGGCACAGATGACGATGAGTGGACTGAGTTCTAAACCGCAGAGACGGTCAGTAACTATTTAATTACATACATAAAAGCTACAGGTGGAGAGTTGAAATGACCGTTGGAAAAAAGATGACACTGCTAATCGGAGCTGCAATTCTCGGAATGGCAAGCATGGCCGGAGTTGGGCATTACCAGATGCAGAAGATATTTGAGTCGGCGAATTATGTCAGCACAGACAGTTTGCCAAGTATCAACGCATTGAGTGATGCCAGACATTCATTCAGCATGTTGCGCATACAAGTTGCGCGCTATGTGCTGAATGTAGATCCGGAAAAGACAGCTGAGATTAGTACCCAGATCAGAGCAGCTCATATTGCCGTGGATGAAGCCTTGAAGAAATTCGAGGAACAACCTATGGATGACAAGAATAAAGCCATGCTGCAAGCAGACCGCGAAACTCTGCGCGACTACTACCCCATCATGAACCAGACGTTTGCCTTGTACTTGCAAGGCAAGCGCGATCAGGCAGCTGCCATGTACCTGACGCTGGCTCCGGTTGCCAAAAAAGCCAATGACGCCATCTCTGCTCATATCGAATACAACACCAGCCTGGCACAAAACAGCGCGGCGAAAGCACAACTGGTTTACGCTCAGGCCAACCGTACGGCATTGGGCCTGACGATTGCCACCTTGGGATTTATCACCCTCATGGGCTTCCTGATGGTACGCACACTGCTACGCCAATTCGGTGGTGAGCCTAATGATGCTGCAAAAGTTGCCCAGAAAATTGCGATGGGTGACCTCAGCACACCGATCAAAGTCAAGAAAGGTGACAACAGCAGTCTGCTAGCCTCCATGCACCAGATGCAGGAGAACTTGAAGGCTGTTATCAATGAACAGAACGAGCTGGCTACTCAAAACAAGGCTGGCAATATCGACATAGCTATCGACAGCAGCAAGTTCCATGGCAGCTATCGAGAAATGGCAGATAACATCAACTTCATGGCCAGCAATCAAGCTGAAGTCATGCGTAAAGTTACCCAGTGTATTGCCGAGTTTTCCAAGGGTAATTTCGATGCGCCGCTTGAGAAGTTTCCGGGCAAACGTGCATTCATTAACGAAGGCGTAGAACTCTTGCGCAACAACGTAAAGACCTTTATCGCAGATATGCACCACATGTCTGAACAGCACGATGCGGGCGAAGTGGATGTGCTGATAGACGCCAGCCAGTATCAAGGTGCGTATGCCGAAATGGTGAATGGCGTTAACACCATGGTAGGTGCACACGTCTCTGAAAAAGCGCAGATGATTTATCTGATGCGCGCACTGGGCGATGGCGACTTTGATGTTGAGATACAGCAATATCCGGGCAAGAAAGCCGAGATCAACAAGAATCTCGATCGCCTGAAAGGCAAGCTCAAGGGGATTGTTGATTCAGTTAAATGGGTCACCGACGAGCATGTCAAAGGCAATATCGACATGACCCTGCATGCACATATGTTCAAGGGCGGCTTTAGTGAACTGGCCACTGCCGTCAACACGATAGTTGCCGGCCAGATAGAACTGACCGAGAAGGCGATGGCATGCGTCAAGGAATTTGGCGAAGGTAATTTCGATGCCCCGCTGGAGCAGTTCCCCAACAAGAAGGCTTTTATCAACGAAACCATAGAGCAGGTGCGCCGCAACCTGAAAGCACTGAACGAAGATGTACAGATGCTGGTGCAAGCTGCGCATGATGGCAAAGTATCCGTACGGGCCGAGGCAGACAAACACCCGGGTGATTTCCGCAAGATTGTGGAAGGTGTGAATGAAACGCTGGAAATGATCGTCGGCCCGATTGCTACGGTTAAGTCCTCTGCTGAGACTATCAATACAGCCGCCAAGGAGATTGCACAGGGCAACGCTGATCTTTCCCGCCGCACTGAAGATCAGGCGGCCAATCTGGAAAAAACCGCCTCCAGTATGGACGAGCTGTCATCCACCGTAAAACAGAACGCCGATAACGCCAAGCAGGCGAACCAGTTGGCGCTGGCTGCCTCCGGAGTAGCAGTCAAGGGTGGCGAGGTGGTTGCAGAAGTAGTGACCACCATGGCAGACATTAATGAAAGTGCCCGCAAGATTGAAGACATCATTTCCGTGATTGACGGCATTGCCTTCCAGACCAACATCCTGGCACTGAACGCCGCGGTGGAAGCTGC
>CAYXMC010000077.1:0-7277 GCA_964466095.1 uncultured Methylophilaceae bacterium
AGCGCCTTTGGCAACCTCGTCAGCAATGCTATACGCTATACACCAGAAGGTGGCGAAATCACCATGTCATGGCAGGCTAGAGGCAATGAAGGGGTATTTAGTGTGCATGACACCGGCATAGGTATCGAACAAAAACACATAGACCGCTTAACCGAACGCTTTTATCGGGTGGATCGCAGCCGCTCCCGTGAAACAGGTGGTACCGGCCTTGGCCTTTCCATCGTCAAACATATACTGCAAAGACATCAGGCCAGACTAGAGATAGAAAGTGAGTTTGGCAAAGGCAGCACTTTCAGCGTTGTGTTTCCAAGATCTCGCCTAGTTAACAAACAAATCAAGTTATTCCAGTAAGCTCAATAAACAACTGCAGGCAGCGGCCTGTTAATCACAGTCTCCCCCTTGGGTGCCTTGGTTACAGGCAACGCAGGCTGCACCATAGGCACTGTTTCTATTGAATTTCTTTTCAGGATGACTGGTGGCACCTGCTCTCCCGGCAGCGGCACTACCAGCGTATGTCCTTGGAGGCTTTCCGGCGGCAAGACTACCAACGGCCTTACCTGTTTTTGCAAGGCTGTTTGGCCTGCCGAAGGATTAGCGGGCAAAACCTGAATGCCCTGATCAGATTCATCTTCCCCATAGGCAGTAAGAGCCGCAATCAGCAACACGGTACAAATCAGATGTTTCATGCAACCTCCTTCTTGTCGATTGGACTACGAGCAGGCTCCAAAGTTTAGGCGATAAAAAACCGGGCTGGACCGGTTTCTTATATTTATAACAATGATATCGGTAACTTAATCATCAAAGTTGAGCACTTCATTTTGCCGCTGCTCAAGCTTGCTAATCACCGCATTACGCTGCTCTGGTGCCATATCCCACCACTCACGAATCTCATCTATGGTGCGAAAACAGCCCTCACACAAACCTGTTGTCTCGTTCATGGCACAAACCCCGATACAGGGCGACAATACGACATCTTCAGTCATAGTTAACTTAACTTTCCATGACACTGCTTGTACTTCTTACCAGAACCGCACGGGCAAGGATCATTTCGGCCAACCTTGATGCCCTCACGTTCAAATGGCTGCGCGTTAGCCAAAGCCTCATCTTCAGGTGTCGCGTTACCCAAGGCCTCATCATAATCGGCATGCTGGTAACGTACATTTTCCAGTTCAGCAGGCTTCTCCACGGCTTCAACATCAGCTTCATTCTTTACCTGCACCAGCATGGTAATCTTGGTAACTTCACTCTTGACTGTATCGAGTAGGGCAGAAAATAACTCAAAGGCTTCGCGCTTATATTCCTGCTTGGGGTTCTTTTGTGCGTAAGAGCGCAGGTGTATACCCTGACGCAAATGATCCAAAGCTGCTAGATGTTCACGCCAGTGATTATCAAGGCTTTGCAACATGACAGCACGCTCAAACTGACGCATGACATCAGCGCTGGCTAACTGCTCCTTAGCTTGATAGGCGTCATTGGCAACTTGTATCACATGCTCACGCAGATTCTCCTCATGCAGCTCCGGATTATCTTCCAGCATTTTCTGGAGCGGAATTGCCAAACCAAGTTCGGCCTCCAGTGCCTTCTCCAAACCCGGCACATCCCATTCTTCTTCCACGCTCTCCGGAGGAACAAAAGTCGCGACCATACCGGTAATCACATCATCGCGCATCGCAGCAATAGTCTCTGCTACATCAGTTGCCTCCAGCAATTCATTGCGCTGCTGATAGATAACCTTACGCTGATCATTGGCAACATCGTCATATTCCAGCAATTGCTTGCGAATATCAAAATTGCGGCCTTCCACCTTGCGCTGGGCATTTTCAATGGCGCGAGTGACCCATGGATGCTCAATTGCCTCGCCTTCAGGCATTTTCAGGCGTTCCATGATGGCTGATACGCGATCTGAGGCAAAAATACGCAACAACTGGTCTTCCAGAGAAAGATAAAAGCGGCTTGACCCCGGATCACCCTGGCGACCAGAACGGCCCCGCAACTGATTATCCACGCGACGAGACTCATGACGTTCAGTACCAATAATATGCAAACCACCTGACGCTAATACGGCATCATGCTGCTGTTGCCATGCCGCCTTGACAGCACTGATTCTGGATTCGCGTTCAGCATCGGTCAGTTCTGTATTGGCACGTAACTGTGCGATTTCTGGTTCAGGGTTACCGCCCAATACAATATCCGTACCACGACCCGCCATATTGGTCGCAATTGTGATCATGCCGGGACGTCCGGCTTGAACAATAATATGTGCTTCACGCTCGTGTTGTTTGGCATTCAGCACTTGGTGTTCCAACTTGGCCTTGGTCAGCAAGGATGACACCAGCTCAGAAGTTTCAATAGATGTCGTGCCCACCAGTACTGGCTGGCCACGGCTCTGACAGTCCTTGATATCATCAATCACCGCTTGGTATTTTTCATTGGCTGTGCGATAGACCTTATCCATATTATCGACACGCTGCATGCCGCGATGTGTAGGAATAACAACTGTTTCCAGACCATAGATCTGATTGAATTCGTAAGCCTCGGTATCAGCAGTACCGGTCATGCCCGAGAGCTTGCCGTACATACGGAAGTAATTCTGGAAAGTGATAGAAGCCAGTGTCTGGTTTTCTTTCTGAATTGCAACACCTTCTTTCGCTTCTACAGCCTGATGAAGACCATCTGACCAGCGGCGGCCAGCCATCATACGTCCAGTAAATTCATCAACAATCACCACTTCACCATCACGCACCACATAATGCTGATCTCGGTGGAACAGAGACTGCGCACGCAAGGCAGCGTACATATGATGCACCAGACTGATATTGGCAGCATCGTAGAGACTGCCACCATCAGGCAACAAGCCAGCCTCGGTCAGCAAATCTTCTGCATGCTCATGGCCCTGTTCTGACATGAGCACCTGATGAGACTTTTCGTCCACCCAGTAGTCGCCCTCGCCGTCCTCTTCCTTTTGTCTCGTCAGCTTGGCAGCGATGGCATTCATCTGCACATAGAGGTCAACACTGTCATCAGCCTGCCCCGAGATAATCAACGGTGTACGCGCCTCGTCAATCAAGATGGAGTCAACTTCATCCACCAAAGCATAGCTGAGGCCTCGCTGTACCCGCTCTTCGGCGGTGTAGACCATGTTGTCACGCAGGTAATCGAAACCGAATTCGTTATTGGTGCCGTAGGTGATATCGGCAGCGTAGGCTTTCTGCTTCTCCGCATGCGGCATCTGGGAAAGATTGATACCCACACTCAAGCCCAGAAAGTTATAAAGACGTGCCATCCATTCCGCATCGCGCTTGGCCAAATAATCGTTGACGGTTACTACGTGCACACCTTGCCCGGTCAGCGCATTCAGATACGCAGGTAACGTTGCCACCAGAGTCTTGCCTTCGCCGGTCCGCATTTCGGCAATTTTTCCAGCATTCAGCACCATGCCACCGATCAGTTGCACATCAAAATGACGCATCTCCAGCACACGGCGGCCGCCTTCTCGCACAACAGCAAAAGCTTCTGGCAATAACTTTTCCAGAGACTCACCATTCTGATAACGCTGTTTGAACTCTTCCGTTTTGGCACGCAATGCATCATCACTCAAAGCCTGCATTGCAGGCTCTAGCGCATTGATAGTGCGCACAGTGCTGGAATATTGCTTGATAAGCCGTTCATTACGACTACCAAAGATTTGTTTAAACAGCTTGGATAACATGGGGAGACACCAACTTTCCGCTGCTGCGGAAACCTCTAGGTTGACTTGAATGGATTAGGAATAACGATTTATACAGTTTTCAGTTTACTTAAGTTCTTTTTGCAATCAATTTCAGTTTTGCAAATACTTGCGCGGATCTAAGGGCGAACCATAAAGACGCACTTCAAAATGCAGGTGGGCTCCTGTAGAGCGCCCTGTATTTCCTACTGCGGCAATAAGCTGGCCTTTTTCGACACGCTCACCAACTTTGACCATAATCTGCGAAGCATGCGCATAACGCGTTTCGTAGCCAGAGCCGTGATCAATTTTTACGATTTTACCATAATCAGGTGTCTGCTCGGCGGTGCTTACAATGCCGCCTGCTGCTGCATAAATAGGGGTTCCTGCCTGAGCTGTAAAATCCAAACCTTCATGGAAAGCCATTTTCCCGCTGAATGGGTCAACCCGGTAACCGTAACTGGACGAATTGTAACCAACGCCAATCGGCGCACTGGTGGGCAGGGTATTCTTCTTCAGACTTTGCTGGAGCAACAATGTTTCCAGCACACTAAGCTGAAAACTGCGCTGTTCCACCTGATCACTCAACTCAGCAATACTGCGCTCAAGCTCAGCCTCGCTGAGTCCATGCGCATTCACCTGTGGGCCACCGCGACCAGGAGCAGGGGTGGCAGACTCCAGTTCTTTATCCTTAACTCCGGCCAGCTTGGAAAGCCTGTCACTCAGTGCATCCAGACGCATCACACGGGCTTGTATCTCTCCCAGCTGAATAGCCAAGGCATTAATGTGTTCCTGTGGATTATGTAGAGAGAAATTTAGTGGTGAGGGCAAAAGGGCCTTAACACCTTGGTGCTTGCCATCCGCCTGTGGCAGAATAATTGCCATAGTCAAGGCAACGGTCAGCATCACAATCAGCGCCAATAGCAATACGACCTGAACGGTGGTCAAGGTCCTAGCCTTTGCCATATTGTTAGAGACGAAAATAATATTCATACCATTTCCCCTTTTTGGGAGAACCCCAGCGTGCGGCAAATCAAATCCCTGTTGAAAGAAAATGCCGAACTTGCGGCCTTGTCAGGCCATGCGGACAGCCTTGCCGCCTCGCAAAACATCTGGAGTTCCATAGTCCCTGACAACCTGAAAAATCATTCTCAGGCTGCTGGCATCAAACACAAGCGCCTAACCGTTTATGCAGACAACGGCGCCGTGGCAGCCAAAATCAAATTATTATTGCCAAGCTTATTGACCAAGCTACAAAAGCAAGGGCTTGAAGTTACTTCAATTCGCGTTCTAGTGCAAGTGCAATCGCTCACGCCCAAGCCCGAGAAAACGCCACGTACATTAAGCCAGAATGCCGCTAGAAGTATCAGGCAGCTTGCCGAAGAATTAAAAGATACCCCGCTAGGTGAGGCATTAAGCAAACTTTCCACCAGAACCAGAATCTAGCTTCCATGGAATTTATTTTTTACCTTCTGACCGGTGCACTCACCGGCCTGCTCTCCGGTTTGTTTGGCGTAGGTGGCGGCATCATTATCGTCGGCATGCTGACCTTCATTTTTCATGGCCTTGGCTTCGCTGAGACCAGCATCATGCATCTTGCTCTAGGCACCTCGCTGGCAACCATCATTCCGACTTCCATTGCGTCAGCGCGTGCTCATCACTGCAAGCACAATGTCGACTGGCCAACTTTCCGGATCATGGTTCCCAGCATTATTATCGGCACACTGGCCGGCGCCGGTATCGCCGCGTTACTTAACAGTATGTGGTTGAAGGCCATCTTTTCATTATTTGTCATTCTGGTCGCCTTCAAACTTTTGTTAAGCACGCCACCCTCAACAACGCAGGGAGTGGAATCAGGGCTCGGCCAATACCACTGGCAGCATCATATGGCAGGGATTGTCATAGGCGTAGTCTCTTGTCTAGTCGGGATTGGCGGCGGCACACTGACCGTGCCTTACCTCAACCATTGCAAATTTGATATCCGGCGGGCGATTGGTACTTCCGCCGCCATTGGCCTGCCTATTGCCATCGCTGGAACAGCGGGTTTTATTTTTAGTGGTGCAAATACACTTGGCATCACCCTGCCAAACTGGAGCATAGGCTATATCTACCTGCCTGCCTTTGCTGGCATTGCAGTTACCAGCACATTAACAGCACCTTACGGCGCTCAACTGGCACAACGCTTACCCATGTCAACACTGAAGCGACTGTTTGCACTATTGCTGATGGCAGTGGGTCTGCGCATGTTATGGAGCATCTTGGGATGAGCCAGCCAGCAGAATACGTCATCGAAGTTGAAGGCTTGTACAAGCATTTCGAGCAGGTAACCGCAGTCAACAATCTTCACTTCAAAGCCAAGCGCGGACAAACAACCGCACTGCTGGGCGGCAATGGCGCTGGCAAGACTACCACCATCGCCATGCTGCTGGGGCTTTTGCTGCCGAGTGCCGGCAGTATCCGCATTCTTGGTGAGGACATGCTGAAGCACCGCTATCGCCTGCTTTACAGAATGAATTTTTCATCTCCCTATGTAGATCTTCCACAACGGCTGACCATACGCCAGAATTTGGAAGTCTACGGTCACCTGTACAGACTGGATGCCCTAGACAATCGGATTAAAAAGATTGCCGAGGAGCTGCACTTGACCGACCTGTTGGACAGGCGCTACGGCAGACTCTCGGCTGGGCAAAAAACCCGTGTTTCTCTTGCAAAATCACTGTTGAACGAGCCAGAGCTATTATTACTCGACGAGCCAACTGCTTCACTCGACCCAGACACTGCAGATGCCATACGCACCCATCTGGAGCAATATCAGCAAAGGACCGGCGCCACCATTTTGCTGGCCTCCCACAACATGCATGAGGTTGAACGTATGTGCGCCGATGTCATTATGATGCGGGAGGGCAGTGTTGTAGACCAAGGTGCCCCCAAGACGCTGATTAGAAAGTACGGCCGACGCAATTTGGAAGAGGTCTTCATCGCCATTGCCCGCAATCAGGAGGCATCCGCATGAGTAGTCCAGATGTCCATTTCTCACCCAGACGAATCTATGCAAATGTCTTGCGCCACCTATATCTGATGCGCACCTCATGGCCTCGCATCATTGAAATGATCTACTGGCCGACAGTACAGATGATACTTTGGGGCTTTATCACGCTTTACTTGAAAGACAATAGCAATGCAATTGCACAAGCCAGCGGCATCCTCATCTCCGCAGTATTACTTTGGGATGTGCTATTTCGCGGACAACTTGGCATCGCGCTGGTATTCATGGAGGAGATGTGGTCTCGCAACCTCGGCCATCTCTTCGTTAGCCCGCTGCGCCCTTATGAACTAGTTGTATCGCTTATCCTGATGAGCCTGATCCGAACTCTGATAGGCGTGGGCGGCGCATCAATTGCAGCAATCCCATTATTTGGATACAACATCTTTGAAATAGGCCTGCCATTGCTAGGATTCTTCCTTAACCTGATCGTCATGGGCTGGGCCATCGGCCTACTGGTATCAGGTATCGTGCTGCGCTACGGGCTGGGTGCGGAAAGTATTGCCTGGGTGACCGTGTTTGCCTTAC
>CAYXMC010000078.1:0-7246 GCA_964466095.1 uncultured Methylophilaceae bacterium
AGTGGCAACCGGTGAGACGGTCTATCGCACAGAGCCATTGAATGGCGCGATACTCACGCGCGTGGCGGATAGCCATTTGCGGGTAGGGACTTTTGAGTTCTTTGCAGCTAGAGGTGCTGTAGAGCAGTTGCGCGCACTCGCAGATTACGCTATTGCCAGACACTATCCTGATTTGCAGGGCAAAGAAAATCGGTATGTCGAATTTTTACAGGCAGTAGGCGACAGACAGGCAGCGCTTATCGCTCAATGGATGAATATCGGTTTTATCCATGGTGTCATGAACACCGACAATATGAGCATTGCTGGCGAGTCCATAGACTATGGCCCGTGTGCCTTCCTCGAAGCCTATGATCCGCGGGCAGTATTCAGTTCAATTGATGAGCATGGGCGTTATGCTTTTGGCAATCAGCCACGTATTGCAAACTGGAATTTGGCTAAACTGGCGGAAGCCCTGCTGCCTATCTTGGCTGACGAGGAAAATGAGGCGATAGCGCAAGCTAACCGCATACTTAATGATTTTTATGATGTTTATCGCCGGTATTGGCTGGCAGGGGTGCGTGCCAAACTGGGCCTCAAGCAGGAGAACGAATCTGATGCTGCAATCGCTGAGGCATGGCTCAGTTTGCTGCAAGCGCAGGGGGTGGATTTCACGCTGGCTTGGCGCAGGCTGGCAGATGCTGCTGAAGGTGATGCTAGTGCGCTTAAGGCTCTATTCGAACACCATGCGGCGCTTGATGGCTGGCTATCTGAATGGCAGGCCAGATGTAGGCTGGAGGATGGTAGTGATAGATCAGCCAGGTCGCTGCGAGCAAATGCTATGCGTGCCGTTAATCCTTCTGTTATTCCACGCAATCATCTGGTGGAAGAGGCGCTGGATGCGGCTTCTCATCATGGTGATCTGACTTATTTCGAACAATTGCTGCAAGCCCTGAAACAACCTTACGCTGATAACCCGGCATCGGCCCGCTTTGCAGAGCCTGCGCCAAGCTCTTTTACCAGTAGTTACCGTACATTCTGCGGTACTTGAACTGTGAAAATGTCTTGTCAACGCGGTGGTCAAGTGCGCGTTGTCTATATGCCTGCCGATATATGAATTAATGGCATGTTTGGCTGTTTATAACCCTTTTAAGCATCTGGAATATTGGGGTATGATTACGGCTAGTAGTTGAGGTAGTTTGTAGTAACCAAATAAAGATCGAGATGACGAAGGAGAAAGCATGAAAGCATTATTAATCGCAGCTGCAGCTGCTGGTTCTATGTTGCTGGCCGGTCAGGCTGGTGCTGTAGACGCCAAGGCTGCTGAAGCACTGGCTCAGAAGAGTGGCTGTCTGGCCTGCCATAGCATTGCTAATAAGGTAGTGGGCCCAGCTTACAAAGATGTTGCTGCCAAGTACAAGGGCAACAAAGAAGCTGAAGCTAAGCTGATTGAAAAGGTTAAAAAGGGCGGTAGCGGTGTTTGGGGCCCAATCCCAATGCCAGCAAACAGCCCACAAGTGAAAGACGAAGATATTAAGACCGTCGTTCAGTGGATTTTGTCTCTGTAATTTACCGATTACAGAATACAAAAAGCCAGTCCAAAAGACTGGCTTTTTATTTTTTACCGATTGCTTATTGAATCAATCCAAATAGGTAAAGGAAGATAGCGACAATCGCAACAGGCGATATATACCTAATGGTGAATCTCCAAAAATCATAGCTGCTCTTCTCCAATCCCAACTCCTCCTGTACATGGTCCGTACGCATCACCCAACCAGCAAATAGGGCCATCATCAGCCCACCTAGTGGCAACATGATATTGGTGGTGAGTTTGTCCAGTGTGTCAAAAATATTCAGGCCAAAGAACAGACTAACACCACTCCAGTTATTGAATGATAAAGCTACTGCAGCACCCAAAAACCAGACGAATAGTGTGATCAGCGCGCAGGCCTGGCGTCTGGAGATACGCGTGTTCTCAGTGATCCAGGCGATTGCAGGTTCTACCAGCGAGATTGCCGACGTCCAGGCTGCAAAAGCGACCAGTATGAAAAACAGAGTGCCTATCATGCTGCCACCGGGCATCTTGCCAAACGCGATCGGTAAAGTCTGGAAAATCAGGCCTGGTCCTGCAGCAGGTTCAAGTCCATTGGCAAACACCAGAGCGAAAATGGCAAGGCCAACCAGTAAACCCACTGCTGTGTCTGCGAGGGCAACGTAAAGCGTGGTTTTAGCAATCGAGATATGTGGCTGTAGGTAAGAGCCATAAACCATGACTGCCCCCATTCCCAGACTTAAAGAAAAGAAGGCGTGGCCTAATGCTGACAGTACAGCGCCTGGGGTTATTCTTGTGAAGTCAGGAGTAAACATGAAGCGTATAGACTGTGCAAAGTTACCCTGTGCCATGCTGTAGCCTATAAGTACAAGAAGGATGGCAAATAATGCTGGCATCAATATTTTGTTGGCTTTTTCCAGCCCTGCATTTACCCCTCTGGCAACCACGCCCATGGTCATGAACAGAAATACGGTGTGCCAAAGTAAAAGTTTCCAGGGGGAATTAAGAAAGGCTGAAAATTGCTCTTTTGCCATTCCGGCATCGACACCTTTCAGGCTATCGCTGACAGCGCGCAACACATACTCCAACACCCAGCCCGCGATGACACTGTAAAACCCCAGTATCAATATGCCGGCAAACAGCCCCACGATACCAATCCAACGCCATACACCTGAGGTGCCGGCTTCCAATGCCAGCTTTTTCATACCGTCAACCGGGTTAAGTTGTGCGCGGCGCCCTAGCATAATTTCGCACATCATCAGCGGAATACCAACAATAAGAATGCAGGCGAGAAATACCAGTACAAAAGCGCTGCCGCCGTTGACCCCGGTCATATAAGGAAATTTCCAGATATTGCCCAAGCCAATTGCTGAGCCAGCAGTGGCCAGAATAAATGTCCAGCGATTGGACCATTGGCTGCGTTTGTGTTGAGGCTGCATATACTTGGCGGCCTATTTTTCGGCAAAAAAGCGATCTGTCTCCGCCTTGATGACCTTGGAAAGCAATAACAGGCCTATCAGGTTGGGGAGTGCCATCATGCCGTTCATCAAATCGGAGAAATTCCAGACGAACTCAAGGCTCACGGTAGCACCAATCACAACAGCGGCAATAAAGAAGATGCGATAAATCCGGACCGATTTGGCTCCAAACAGGTATTCCACCGCTTTCTCGCCATAATAGTTCCAGCCGATCAATGTGGAATACGCAAATAGGGAAGTTGCGATTGCCACAATCACACTGCCGCTGTGCCCCAGGCTTTCTGCCATGCTGAGGCTGGTTAGTTCGCTGGCGCTGACGCCTTGTGTCCAAGGCGTTGCTGTCAGAATCACCAAAGCAGTCATGGTACAAACCACCAGAGTATCGATAAAGGTTTGCGTCATGCTGACCAGCGCCTGTTTCACCGGGTCGCTGGTGCGGGCAGCCGCTGCAGCAATTGGTGCAGAGCCAAGTCCGGACTCATTGGAGAAAACGCCGCGGGCAATACCGTAGCGCATAGCCGCTGCAATCGTTGCTCCAATAAAGCCGCCGCTGGCCGCTGCTGGGTTGAATGCATGATAAAAAATGAGGCTGAATGCTTGCGGAATTTCGCTGGCATTCAAAGCCAGGTCGAAGAGTGAGGCACCAACATAACCCACAATCATGAAAGGCACGAGGAATGAGGTGAATTTACCTATGGAGCGTATGCCGCCCAATATCACGAGAGCGGTCAATATCATCAGGACGATACCGGTGATTTGTGTGTCGACATGGAAGGTTGCTTCAAGGATTTTTGCGGTGGCATTGGCCTGGGTCATGTTGCCTATGCCAAAAGTCGCCAGTGCCGTGAATATCGCGAACAAGGTGCCCAGCCATGGCAGACCTGCGCCCTTTGCCAGATAGTACATTGGGCCGCCCCGCATCCCGTGTTCGCCTTTTTCACGGTACTTTACTGCCAGCACTGCCTCCGAATACTTGGTGACCATGCCAACCAGCCCGGTAATCCACATCCAGAAGACAGCGCCTGGCCCTCCAAGTGTGATCGCGGAGGCGACACCAACGATATTCCCTATACCGACTGTTGCAGCCAGTGCTGTCATAAGCGCAGCGAAGTGGCTGATATCGCCGGCGTGGTGCTTGTCTTTTTCCAGAATCAGCTTAAAAGCTAATGGCAAGGCACGAAACTGTAAGCCTTTAAGTAGAAAAGTCAGGTAAATACCTGTGCCAACTATCAGGAAAAGCATGGGTGGCCCCCATACCCAGCTGGACAGGGTCGCAATCAGGCTTTCTATTGTTTTCATTTGTTATCTCCCTTTTGGCCTAAAGTATGCACGATTTATACCAAAAGCGGGATAAGCTTCATGAATTCAATTGACTAGACCCAGTCCCTGGCAATCAGGAAATCCTTGTAAAGTTTGACTTCTGCCGATCCTTCAGATGGATGCCAGTCATAACGCCACTTTACGATGGGTGGCATGGAAAGCAGGATAGACTCGGTACGGCCATTCGATTGCAGGCCAAATAGTGTGCCGCGGTCGAATACCAGGTTGAATTCTACATAGCGACCGCGACGATAAGCCTGAAAGTCGCGTTCACGTTCGCCATATGGGGTGTCCTTGCGGCGCTGTACGATGGGCAGGTAAGCATTCAGGAAAGCATCGCCCACGGATCGTTGCAAGGCAAAACTTTGCTCGAATCCAAGCTGGTGGAAATCATCAAAGAAAATACCGCCTATGCCGCGTGGCTCCTTGCGATGTTTGAGGTAGAAATAGTCATCACATTCTTTCTTGAATTCTGGATAAAAAGAGTCGCCAAACGCAGCAAGCGCATCCTTGCAGGTGCGGTGAAAATGAATGGCATCATCTTCAAAACCGTAATAAGGCGTTAAATCCATGCCGCCCCCAAACCACCAGATATCTTTGGCGTTAGGCTCATTTGCAGGCGCCTTGGCCACAAAGAAACGCACATTCATGTGTACTGTGGGGATATAAGGATTGCGCGGGTGAAACACCAGCGAAACCCCCATGGCTTCCCAAGGGCGGCCTGCAGCCTCTGGGTGGGCAACACTGGCAGCGGGCGGCAGCTTGTTGCCGATGACATGCGAGAAACCAACTCCGGCGCGTTCAAAAACATTGCCGTCTTCCAGCATGCAAGAAGTGCCACCACCACCTTCCGGACGTTGCCAGCTATCGTGCAGGAAATTTTTGCCATCCACTAATTCGATGGCTTCAGTAATGCGTGCCTGCAAGCCTTGCAGGTATTGGAGTACGGCTTTGCTATCCATGGCTATTTTCTCAAAATCTTTCCAGAAGCTAAATCCTGTATGGTGGATGGACGCTTTGCTCCACCGGTTTTTCCGTTGATGATCCTGACACGGTGACCGAATCGATTAAAGGCTTCTTTGCCGGTTTTTGCAGGTTTTCCACCACTGGGGTTGGCGCTGGTAGAAACCAGTGCAATCCCTGCACTTTTGCATAATCGTGCAGAAAGCGGGTGCCGTGTAACGCGCACTGCAATCGTCGTATGTCTGCCGGTAATCCACTTCGGGCAACGCTTGGAAGCCGGGACTACCCATGTGTGTGGTCTTGCGCCATGCCATGCTTGTTGCATTTGTGATATCTGGGCTGCTGTGAGTGGCGCAATAAACCGGCGTAGCCGCTCAAAACGGTCAGCAATCAGAATCAAGCCTTTGCGTTGGGGTCGGCCCTTGATACGCAGTATGCGTTGCACTGCTGTACGATTGTTGGGATCACAGCCAAGGCCAAAGATGGACTCGGTGGGGTAAGTGATTACCCCACCCTTGAGTAGATACTGTTTCAAACCGCGGTCGCTCAACTCAGCCTCGCCTGAATAGAATTAAGTCCATGGAGATGTGTGGGCAGTATTGAAGAACAAGGCAGGCAGAGCTCATGAAATAATCCAATAGCCTGATCAGGGCAGGCTATTGAGGACAGCGCAACGCCGCAATTCGCCTGCACAGCCATTTATTAGCCTTTGACGGCCCGGTAGCCAATGTCTTTTCTATACTGCGCACCTTCAAATTTAATCTGCTCGCAAACCTGATAAGCCTGACTTTGCGCATATTTCACAGTTTCGCCCAGTGCTGTAACGCACAGTACGCGGCCACCGCTAGTGACAGGCTGGCTATCTTTCATGGTTGTGCCAGCGTGGAACACTTGCACATCTTCCAGCTCTTTTGGTAAGCCAGAGATCACATCACCGGTACGAGGAGTGTCCGGGTAATTGGCTGAGGCCATGACCACGCCTAGTGCGGTACGGCGATCCCATTCAGCCTCGATCTTGTCCAGCGTACCTTCAATCGCATGCTCAACCAGTGTTACAAAATCGCTCTTCAGGCGCAGCATGATGGGCTGGGTTTCAGGGTCTCCCATGCGGCAGTTGAATTCCAGCGTCTTGACATCGCCTTGTGGAGTAATCATGAGACCCGCGTAGAGAAAACCAGTGTAGGGAATACCATCTTTTGCCATGCCGTCCACAGTGGGGCGAATAATCTCGCGCATGACTTTTGCGTGGATGGCAGGGGTGACTACCGGGGCGGGGGAATACGCACCCATACCGCCGGTGTTCGGGCCTTGGTCGCCATCCAGCAGGCGCTTGTGATCCTGGCTGGTGGCCAGAGGCAGGATATTTTTGCCGTCGACCATGACGATGAAGCTGGCTTCTTCGCCTTGCAGGAATTCTTCAATTACCACGCGGGCACCAGCGCTGCCCAGTTTGTTGTCGGCTAGCATCATGTCGATTGCCTGATGTGCTTCGTCCAGAGACATGGCAACTACCACACCCTTGCCGGCAGCTAAGCCGTCTGCCTTGATGACGATAGGTGCACCTTGCTGATTAACGTAGTCATGTGCGGCCTGTGCATCGGTGAAGGTGCCATAAGCAGCGGTAGGAATACCGTGGCGCATCATGAAGGCCTTGGCAAAATCCTTGGAGCTTTCCAGCTGGGCTGCTGCTTTAGTCGGACCAAAAATTTTCAGATCATGAGCGCGGAATGCATCCACTACGCCTTGGGATAGAGTAGCCTCTGGGCCAACAACCGTCAGTCCGATTTGTTCGTTTAGCGCAAACTCAACCAGCTCATTCACACTGGTGATAGGCACATTCACCATGTCCGGATTCATCGCAGTGCCCGCATTGCCCGGCGCTACATAAACGCGGCTCACGTTCTTGTTCTGGGAGAGCTTCCATGCAAGGGCATGTTCACGACCTCCACCACCAATG
>CAYXMC010000079.1:0-7242 GCA_964466095.1 uncultured Methylophilaceae bacterium
AAATGGAGATGAGCAAAATCAAACTGGCTCTCGGTTTAGTGGTTGGTGCTTCTTTGGCTATGCCAATGGTTGCATCCGCTGCTGCTGACCAAGAAGCTGCAATGGCTGACAAGAACAACTGGGCGCACCCACGTGGTCAGCACAATAACCAAGGTTATAGTCAGCTAGACCAAATCAACAAGGGCAACGTTAAGAACCTGAAAGCTGCATGGACATTCGCCACCGGTGTAAACCGTGGTCACGAAGGTTCTCCAGTGGTTGTTAACGGTGTAATGTATGTTCACACTGCATTCCCTAATAACATCTATGCACTTGACCTGAACGACAACCAAAAGATCATCTGGTCCTATTTCCCTAAGCAAGATCCTAGCGTTCAAGCAGTTCTGTGCTGCGACAACGTTTCTCGTGGTCTGGGCTTTGGCGATGGCAAGATCTTCTTGCAACAGAACGACGGTATGCTGGTTGCTCTGGATGCCAAGACTGGTGCCAAGGTATGGGATGTTAAGAACACTGATCCTAAGGTCGGCGCTACTAACACCAATGCTCCACACGTTATCAAGGACAAGGTTCTGACTGGTTGCTCCGGTGCTGAATTCGGTGTTCGCTGCTTTATCGCTGCATACAACATCAAAGATGGCTCCTTGGCATGGAAGGCCTACAGCACAGGTCCTGACTCAGAAGTTATGCTGGGTGCTGACTTCAACAAAGACAATCCTGCTTACAATGCTCTGTCTGTTTACGAAGACGTGAACGGTGGTAACAAAGAAGGTGGTTCTTTCAAGAAGATCCCAACTGACAAGCTGAAGATTGGCGAAAAAGAACTGGGTACCCGTACCTGGCTGAAGCCACAAGCTGTGAAGGATGGTTGGCAACATGGTGGTGGTTCCGTATGGGGCTGGTGGCCATATGATGCCCGTACCAATCTGGTTTACTACGGTACTGGTAACCCATCCGTTTGGAACCCAGACGTACGTCCAGGTGACAACAAGTGGTCCATGACTGTGTTCGCACGTGATCTGGACACTGGTATCGCCAAGTGGGGCATGCAAATGACTCCACACGACGAGTGGGATTATGACGGTATTAACGAAGTTATCCTGTTCGACAAGGGTGGCAAGACCTACGCATGGCACCATGACCGCAACGGCTTTGCTTACACATGGCAAGCTGGCAACGGCACACTGGTTGCTGCACAAAAGGTTCACCCATTCGTTAACTGGGCTGGTGACGTAGACATGAAGTCTGGCGTGCCAAGCAAAGACGCTAAGTACTCTACTCACCAAGACTACAACGCCAAGGGTATCTGCCCTGCTGCTTTGGGTACCAAAGACCAACAGCCAGCTGCTTACTCTCCTAAGACTGGCCTGATGTACTCCCCACTCAACCACGTATGTATGACTTACGAGCCAGTTGAGTCCAAGTATGTGGCTGGTCAACCATGGGTAGGTGCTACGCTGACCATGTTTGCTGGTCCTGACGGTGTGATGGGTGGCTTCGGCGCTTATGACCCAATGACCAACAAGAACGTTTGGTACAACAAAGAGAAGTTCTCTGCTTGGGGTGGTGCTCTGACCACTGCTTCCAACCTGGTGTTCTACGGTACTCTGGACCGCTGGTTGAAGGCTGTTGACGCACAATCCGGTAAGGAACTCTGGAAGTTCCAAGTAGGTTCCGGTGTGATTGGTAACTCCTTCACATACGGCCACAAGGGTAAACAATACGTTGGCGTACTGTCCGGTATCGGCGGTTGGGCTGGTGTAGCGATGAACCTTGGTATGACTAACGACACCGACGCACTGGGTGCTGCTGGTGGTTACAAGGAACTGACCAAGTACAACGCTGCTCCTGGCGGCGGTGCACTGAGCGTGTTCTCTCTGTAATTTAAGGTCGTAAGACTTTAAACTAACAGAACTAACCGTTAGTTAGTGTGTCAGATAAACACCCCGCTTCGGCGGGGTGTTTTTTATACAAAACACCATAAGACACCTAATAGACGAAGAGGAAAAAGTAATGCAAAACAAATGGACCAAGCTTTCCTGCCTGATGTTGATGGCAGTAGTTTTCGGCACAGCGCATGCAGAAGATGGTGTGTCAGTTGACCTCAATTCAGGACGAGGCGGCGAGGCCCGTCGCGTGGAAGATCCAACAGAATTCAAGGTATGTGCAGACCAGGACAATCTGCCGTACTCAAACTCAAAGCGCGAAGGTTTTGAGAACAAGATTGCAGAATTGATCGCACAAGACTTGGGTAAAAAACTTTCCTACCAGTTTTGGTATGACCGTATGGGTTTTATGCGTAATACCATCAACGCTTACCGCTGTGATGTCATCATGGGCACAACCTCAGATAATGATGCATTGCTGACGTCTAAGCCTTACTATCGTTCTGGTCATGTGTTTGTCTATCGTAAGGATAGCGGATACAACATTACTGACTGGGACTCTCCAGATTTGCGTAAAGGGATTATCGGGATTGTAGGCCAAAGTCCTGCAACCCGTCCGCTCGCTGATCATGACCTCATGGGTAATGCAAGACCATATCGCATGCAGCGTGACCTTAACCTTCCCCCAAGTTATCTGATAGATGATCTGGTGAAGGGTGATATTGATGTGGCAATTGCATGGGGCCCGATTGGCGGATACTACGCTAAAAAAGCACCTATTCCACTTGTTGTAGTACCTATCCCGGAATATGAAGAAGTAAATGTACACGGCAAGGAGTACTGGAATATTTCAGTAGGTGTTCGCAAGAAAGACAAAGAACGTCTGGCGATGATTCAGGATGTGCTTGACCGACGTAAAGCAGATATTGAGAAAATTTTGGACGAATATGGTATTCCGCATGTACCTGTAGTTGAGGGTGACCGATTGGGTAAAGCCAAGCCGAAAGCAGAAAAAACACGTGGCGATGTTGTGCCTAAGTCAGAATAAGCAAAATCCTTGCAGATAAGGCTGAAAAGTCAACCGAAAATAGGCTAATTCGTTATATCATATACGCTTTGCTTGAGTTGCTTCACTCAATCAAAATGAAGTTTATTTTCAGAATGAGGAGATGACATGTTTGGTATTAAGGCAGTAAAAATGGCATTGTTGGTTTCAATGCTTTCTTTTGTTGGTTTGACTTCACTGAGCGCGAATGCTGCCTGTGATCTGGTTTCAACTAAGGACAACAGTCCTCTGAATATTAAGGCTGTTGATAGCGATACACCAGAAGCCAAACAGTTTTTGGAAACATGTATCAATCCATACACTAAATTGTATGCTGCAAATCCAGAGCAGGCAAAAGCAGGCAAGAAGAAATTTGGTTTCTACTCCTGCACACAGTGCCATGGCGCTAATGCTGGCGGCCAAGTAGGTCCAAGTATCACTGATGACCGCTGGCAATATGCTAAGCACATCACTGATAAGGGGTTGTTTGAAACTATTGCTGGTGGTAGTAATGGTGGTATGTTCGCTTGGCACCAGCAAGTTTCTGGTAATCCAGAACTCGTTCCTACTGATGACATTTTGAAAATCATTGGTTGGTTGCGCAGTGAATACAAGGGTGGTGCAGACCGTCCCTGGTTGAAATAATTTTCAACTTATAGCTTAATAGAGCGGCCATTGTGTTTTGCACAATGGCCGTTTTTATTATGTAAGGTTCAAATATAGAATCAGGTAAAATTAATTAAATGTAAGGGGAGAAAGCAAAATGCAAAAAATTAGAATTAGCATGGTTTTGGTTTGTCTTATTTCTGGCTTGATAGGCTGCAACAAAGCAGAAGAAGGCGCAACAGGAACAAAAGCTACTGCATCAGGAAACTCAATTGCCTTTGTGACAACGCAAGATGGTAGTCCGTTGGAGATCAAAGCTGATATGTTCGATACACCAGCAGCAAAAGAATTCATGGCTAGCGGCAAAAATTCCTACATCGGCAATCCTGAAGCAATTGAAAAGGGCAAAAAATTGTTCCAGATGTATTCCTGTACACAGTGTCATGGCGGCGACGCCCAAGGTCAAACTGGCCCAAGTCTGCATGGCCCTGATTTTAAGTACGCAAAAGATGCAACGAATAAGGGCATGTTTGAAACTATCTGGCATGGTACGAATGGTGGCATGGGTGCAAAAGGTAAAGGCTTGATGGATCCAACCGATCCAACAAATGGCCTCTCTGTGGATGAAGTCCTTAAAATTCAAGCTTGGGTGCGCAGCCACAATACAAGTCTTACAGGTAACGAGTAATTTAATTAAAGGTAGGTTATGCAAAACACAGCAAGCTCAGAACTACATCGTGTGGTGATAGTTGGCGGAGGTGCGGGTGGTCTTGAGCTTGCTACGCGCCTCGGGGATTCATTAGGGCGCAAAGGCAAGGCGGAAATAACGCTGATAGACAAAACCCGCACTCATGTATGGAAACCGTTATTGCATGAAATCGCAGCCGGCAGCATGAATCCAGACAAGCATGAATTGGAGTAT
This sequence comes from uncultured Methylophilaceae bacterium, assembly GCA_964466095.1. Lineage (GTDB taxonomy): Bacteria > Pseudomonadota > Gammaproteobacteria > Burkholderiales > Methylophilaceae > CAYXMC01. The sequence goes on from CAYXMC010000079.1 coordinate 4,457, forward strand.
CTTGCTCAGGCACACTGGCATCATTTCAAGTTTCGGTTGGGAAGTATGGACAAGCTTGATAGGGCGAAGAAAGAAGTTTCGATTGCGCCATATCATGATGAAGATGGGATAGAGGTTATTCCACGTCGCACATTCCAATACGACACATTGATTATTGCTGTAGGTAGTACCACTAATGATTTTGGTATCAAGGGTGCACGTACTCATACGATAGCCTTGGATACACAGGATCAGGCAGAGCGTTTTCATCGTCGTCTGCATAATGCCTTAGTGCGGGCGCAGACGCAAACGGAGCCGGTACAGGCCGGACAGTTGGAAGTGGTGATTGTTGGTGCGGGGGCAACGGGCGTTGAGTTGGCAGCAGAATTGCACAATACAACACGTGAGTTGACCGCTTACGGGCTGGACAAGATTGATCCAGATCGCGATATTCGCATTTCACTGATTGAAGCAAGTGACCGTATTTTACCCGCATTGCCACCCAAGCTTTCTCATTCAGTTGAACTGGAGCTGAGAAAATTGGGCGTACATTTGTATATGGGTGAAAGAGTTACTGAAGTCACCGAGAAGGGGGTATATACCCATAGTGGTCGTTTTATACCCTCCGGATTGGTAGTGTGGGCGGCAGGTATCAAGGCGCCAGATTTTCTTAAGGAACTCGATGGCCTCGAAACCAACCGTATTAACCAGCTTGTTGTAAATCGTACATTACAAACTACTCTGGACGAAAACGTCTTCGCTTTTGGTGATTGCGCGGCTTGTCCTTGGCCTGGTCATGAAGAAACTGTACCGCCCCGTGCGCAGGCAGCTCATCAACAAGCCAGTATGCTTTATAAGACCGTTAAACGTCGTTTGGCGGGCAAACCCATACCTGAGTACACTTATCGCGATTACGGCTCTCTGGTGAATCTGGGACGATATTCTACAGTGGGCAACTTGATGGGTGCTTTGACTGGCGGTAGCATGTTTATTGAAGGTATGTTTGCAAGGATGATGTACCAGTCACTCTACAAGATGCATTTGATGTCTTTGCATGGATTTTTTACTGTGTTCTTGCAGACCTTGGCACGTCTGATCACCCGTCGCACTGAGGCGCAAGTGAAGCTGCATTAAGAGGTAAAGTAAGAAATAAAAAAGCCTGACTAATGTCAGGCTTTTTTATTTGAGATTGACTACCTGATTGCGAAACAAGCGATAAATGATGCTCATAATCAGGCTTACGAAAGCACCAAAGAAAATAACGATAAAATCAATGGAGAGCTCTGCTTTCACCATAAAGGTGTATACGCCAATCAACATCATGATGCCGATGTTTTCGTTAAAATTTTGTACGGCGATAGAATGTCCTGCGCCAATCAGCAAGTGGCCGCGATGTTGTAATAGTGCATTCAGAGGTACCACGAAATACCCACTAAGCACCCCTATTGTAAAAAGTAGCACTGCAGCAGTATAAGGCTCATTGATCAATGTCATACCCATGACCAAGAATCCCATAATAATGCCAGCAGGAAGTACTTTTAACGAGTTTTCAAGTTTAATAAACTTTGCCGCGAATACTGAGCCCACAGCAATACCAACTGCAACCACCATAATTAATAAATTGGCATGATCCAGCTCATAATTTAGTGTGATTCTGGACCAATCAATGACGATGAATTGCAGGGTTGCACCAGCCCCCCAAAATAGTGTTGTGACCGCAAGTGAAACCTGACCGCTATGATCTTTCCATAGCACTTTAAATGAATGCCAAAAGTCAGTGACCATTGATATTGGGTCTTTTTTGTTCAATTTATGGTCAATAGGGAGCCGCGGAATATAGATATTGAAGCCGGCAGCTACCATGTAAAGCGCTGTAATAACAATCACTGCCAAATGTGGGTCTATTCCGGCTAATATTCCACCAAGCAATGCCCCAAGAATGATTGCCAGAACAGTGGATCCCTCCATCCATCCATTTGCTTTTACTAGCATTTCCGGAGGCAGATATTCAGTCAGAATGCCATATTTAGCGGGAGAATATGCGGCCGCACCAATCCCGACAATACCATAAGAAATAAGGGGCGGCACACCAAGTACCATGGCAAGGCTTCCACCGAATTTGATGGCATTTGATACGAACATGACACGCCCTTTGGGGAACGCATCAGCTAAAGAGCCTACAAATGGAGCAAGAACTATGTAAGAGAGTACAAAGAACCATTTTAATAGCGGTGTGAACCATTCAGGCGAATTGATCTCCTGTAATAGCGCTATTGCCGCAAACAGTAAGGCATTGTCTGCCAGCGCAGAGATAAACTGCGATAGCAGGATGATGTAAAAACCACGATTCATGCTGCAATAACGCCGAAACTCGGCGTTAGCCTCTTCCCCAAACAGTTTTTTGAATTATGTCTTGTTATAACGCTTCGGCAGCAAAGTCAGCCAAGCGAGAGCGTTCGCCACGTACTAGTGTGACATGTCCGTTGTGTGCCCAGCCTTTAAAACGATCAACTACGTAAGTCAGCCCTGAACTGCCTTCGGTTAAGTACGGCGTGTCGATCTGAGCAATATTCCCTAAGCAGACTACTTTGGTACCTGGACCTGCACGAGTGATCAAGGTTTTCATCTGCTTAGGTGTCAGGTTTTGTGCTTCGTCGATAATTAGAAACTTGTGTAGGAATGTACGACCACGCATAAAGTTCAGCGATTTTACCTTGATGCGTGTGCGTATAAGATCCTGAGTAGCGGCTCGTCCCCATTCGCCTGCATCCTCATCGGTCTTGTTAAGTACGTCTAGATTATCTTCT
>CAYXMC010000080.1:0-6732 GCA_964466095.1 uncultured Methylophilaceae bacterium
TCCACACTGGCGGCAGTACGCAATTCTTTCAGGGTATCCGGCCCAAAGGTGCTGAACATGACCAAGCCTTCGGGTTGCAATACGCGATGCATTTCGGCAAATGTGGCGTCCAAGTCGTTACACCACTGTATCGCCAAGTTAGACCAGATCAGTTGCAGGCTAGCGCTTGCCAATGGTAATTGTTCGATATCAGCACAGAGGAGGCGCTGCTTGCCCAAGCCCAACATGCGCTTCCAGCTTGATTCCTGACTACGTGTTTGTTGCAGCATACCGAGCGCAATGTCCAGCGAGATGACCTGACTGTTGCTAAATTTCTTTTGCAAGGCCTCGGTTGCATGGCCTGTGCCACAGCCTGCATCCAGTATATTGGCAGGCTTAATACGCACTAATTCAAGCCTTTCCAGCATACGCAAGCGCACCTCTTTTTGCAGCACGGCAGCAGCATCATACGTGCGTGCTGCGCGGTCAAACGAAGCGCGCACCCGCGCCTTGTCGATAGTGTAAGCGTCCATCATGCTACAGGTACCGGCTCCAGAAACTGGATCAATGACTCTATGAATTGATCCGGATGAGAAAGAAATGGCGCATGTGATGCACCAGCAATCACGCGCAAGCGGCCAAAGGGCAGATGCTGGGCAAGCCAGTGCGCGGCCTGTACCGGGGCAAGAGTATCGCGATCGCCATGAACCAGTAGAACAGGCTTGCGCAGATAAGCAATCTCTTCACGTAAATCGTTATCCAGCAACATACGCAAAGCTTTTTGCAGAGAGCCAGCAGTTGGCACAGGCCTCTCGGTAAAACTCTGGCGCAATTGCTTGATGGTAGAGCGTGCATCGCTCGAACCCATGCATTGCAGAGTGAGAAACTTGATGAGTGTGGATTGATAGTCCTGCCCCACCTGTTCGGCAAAACGCTGAAATATCGCTGCATCGACACCAGCATTCCAAGCCTCTGCGGCATGAGGAGAAACCGCATTAACGAATTTCGGCGTGCTGCCTATGAGTACCATGCGACGGATACGATCTGGTTGCAGCAATGCCAATCGCATGGCAACCAAGGCACCAAGAGACCAACCGCAGATGTCAGCATGGGCAGGCAGATATTCAGCAACTTTTTCGGCAACAGCATGTAAATGATAGGGCTCTATCGGACGGCTAAAGCCCATGCCAGGAAGGTCGATTGCATGCACCTCAAAATGTCTGGAAAGTTTTTTCTGCAGCGGCTGCCAGACGCCGCTATGCATACCCCAGCCATGCAGCAGAACCAGGGGCTGCCCATTACCGGTGACTTCCTTATGCAGACTCATGCTGCCAACTCCTTTTCCGCCATGTGCAGTGACTCTGCCAGACGTGTGATATCTTCTTGCTGATGGGATGCCGACAGTGAAATACGCAATCTTGCCGTACCTTTAGGCACAGTAGGTGGACGAATAGCGGGCACCAATATCCCTTTTGTGAGCAAATACTCACTGAGCGCCAAAGCCTCTTCATTACTGCCTACCATCAGTGGTTGTATTGCCGTGTCAGAGGCCATCAAAGACCAACGTGACAATTGCAATCGGTCTTTCAATAATGCAATCAGGCGATTCAGATGCTGGCGCCTATCATGGTCTTGCGCTATCACCTTGAGCGCAGCCAGCGCAGCCGCTGAAACCGGTGGTGGACTGGCAGTAGTGTAGATATAAGTGCGCGCCTGCTGCAGGAGGTAATCAATCAGCACCTGCTCCCCGGCGATAAATGCACCGGCAGCACCGGCAGCTTTTCCCAAGGTTGCCATGTAGATAATGCGTGGTGACGTCACCGCAAAATGTTCAAGAATGCCACGACCAGAATCACCCAGCACACCAAAACCATGTGCATCATCCAGCATCAACCAAGCATCATAGCGCTCACATAAATCCAGTAATTGCGGCACTGGTGCAAGATCTCCATCCATGCTGAAAACAGCATCAGCAAGCACTAACTTGCGTCGAGCCTGACTAGCTGCAAGCAGACTTTCCAGAGCAGCCATATCGTTATGCGGGTAACGGTGCAGACTGGCACGGGCCAGCACAGCACTATCATTTAGCGAGGCATGATTAAGTTTGTCGGCAAAAATCGCATCATCACGGCCCAGCAATGCGGCCGCCACAGCCATGTTTGCCATATAACCAGTTGAAAACAACAAGGCCGCAGGCAAACCGGCAAACTTTGCCAATGCCTGCTCCAGATCTTCATGTAATTGATGATGGCCGGTGATCAGGTGCGAAGCACCGCTACCGACACCATGAACTGTAGCTGCCTCTTGCATGGCTAGCACCAGATCAGGGTGATTGGCCAAGCCCAGATAATCATTGCTGCAAAACGATAATACATCACGGCTATCAGCTCTGATGTGAGCAGACTGCGGGCTTTGCAGTAAACGGCGACGACGCAACAAACCAGTTGCTGCGCGTTGATCCAGTTCGGCTTGTAATTCAGCCAGCAAACTCATGCCGTTTCCTGCGCCTTGCTTAGGCTGTGTCAAATTACAAAGGGTGTATGCCAAGCTTGGCAAACAGCTTCTTATCAGTCTCGGCTTCCGGGTTACCGGTCGTCAGCAGTTTCTCACCATAGAAAATCGAGTTTGCGCCAGCAAGGAAACACAAGGCCTGTATGCCTTCATGCATGCTTTGGCGACCAGCAGAAAGACGCACAAAACTTTGCGGCATGGTAATGCGGGCAGCGGCAATGGTGCGAATAAACTCGAATGGATCTAACTCTTCAGTACCGTGAAGCGGTGTACCCTCTACCTGCGTCAGCAAATTGATAGGCACGCTCTCTGGCGGGCGCTCCATATTGGCCAGTTGGGCCAACAGGCCAGCGCGCTGTACGCGGCTTTCGCCCATGCCAATAATGCCGCCGCAGCAAACATTGATATCTGCTTCACGTACACTTTCCAGAGTATCAAGCCTATCCTGATAAGTACGGGTAGTAATCACATCACCATAAAATTCCGGTGCTGTATCCAGATTGTGGTTGTAATAATCAAGACCAGCCTCTTTCAACTGTTCAGCCTGTCCTTCCTTCAACATGCCGAGAGTTGCGCAGGTTTCCAGCCCCATGGCTTTCACTTCCTGAATCATTTTCAGCACAGGCTCCAGATCACGCTGCTTGGGGCTGCGCCATGCTGCACCCATACAAAAGCGGCTGGCGCCATTGTCTTTAGCCGCCTTGGCAGCGGCCAACACTTCATCTAGCTGCATCAAAGGCTCATTCTCCACATCAGTGTGGTAACGTGCCGCTTGCGGACAATAGCCACAGTCTTCCGAGCAACCGCCAGTCTTGATGGAAAGCAGCGTGCTCACCTGTACTGCATTCGGGTCAAAATACTCGCGATGTACCAGTTGTGCCCTGTGCATCAGGTCGCTGAAAGGCAGCTCGAACAGCTCAACAATCTGCGCCACGGTCCAGCGTTTCTCTTTTTCAACCGGTGGCAGATTACGCTTGATGGAACCAGCATCTACCGTACCCACTACAGCCACTTCACTCATGTTCGACCTCCACTGTCATTTCCTGCCAAGGTTCACGCTTGGCTCGCAAAATGTCGCGTATGCCAAGGGGAACCACGATTAAAATACTTATTACCCAGATCAATATAATCAGGTGGATACCTCCACCAACCATTTTTGCCAATTGCGGACTAAAATTAAGCACTGCTACCAAGCTACCTACCAGCCCATAGAAGCGGTAACCAGAATAGCGAATAAAATCGCAGATCTTAGGATTGGGGTGGTGTGCAGCTGCGGCGTAAACGAATATGGACGCAGCGATCCACAGCAACATCGGGATAATCAACGGTAACAGGCATACCGCGATACAGGAAAAAAAACTGAATGCCTGCGCTGTACGCATTTGCTGTTTGGGGGTGATCACCTTGGTCGCCATTGCTACACTTTCGCCATAAATTGCGTGCATTATACCCTGTCAAACAAAAAGGTCATCATTGTTAAACAAATGGTTAAAATTTAATCAAATGTTACTCTCTCCGCCATGCGTACTTTGTAGCAACGTAAGCGGCGGGCAACTTGGGCTATGTGCCGACTGTACCAATGACTTGCCGTGGCACGATCAGCCGCATTGTCCGCAATGCGGCCTACTGACTTTCGACGACCAGCCATGCGGCGCCTGCATCGCCAGCACACCCGCCTTCGACCAGACTCAGGCATTGTTCCGCTATGAATTCCCAGTAGCCAATATGCTGCAACGCTATAAATACAATGAGATGCTAAGCATGGCTGAACTATTCGCCGGACTAATGGCTGAATCCATCAGCACATCGACTTTGCCGGACATCCTGATCCCCATGCCGTTACACCCCACGCGCCTGCAGGAAAGAGGCTTCAACCAGTCACTGGAGATCGGCCGCATCTTGTCTAAAAGACTTGGGGTATACCTGAATACCAGCACTTGTGAACGCATCAAACTGTCACCACCACAAGCCAGCCTGCCATACAAGGAAAGGTTGGCAAATATGAAAAATGCCTTTATCTGTCATGGCAAGCTGGAGGGGATGCGCGTAGCGTTACTGGATGATGTCATGACAACAGGTGCCAGCCTGCAATCACTGGCAAAAGTGGTAAAGGCTGCCGGGGCCAGTCATGTAGAATGTTGGCTTGTCGCCAGAACCCTTTAAGCCCTTATGTTTCATATCGTTTTATTTGAACCTGAGATCCCGCCCAACACCGGCAACATCATTCGCCTCTGCGCCAATACTGGCGCACAACTGCACTTGGTCAAGCCACTGGGGTTTACGTTGGAAGATGCACAACTAAAACGTGCCGGTCTGGATTACCACGAATATGCTAGCCTCAAGGTGCATGAGAACTGGGAAGCCTGTAAAACAGCCTTGACTGGCAAACGCATGTTTGCACTCACCACCAAGGGCAGTAGCCGTTACAGCGAGATCAGATTTGAAGATGAGGATGTCTTTGTATTCGGGCCGGAAACCCGCGGCCTGCCGGAAGAGATACGCAATCAATTTGCAGCAGAACACAGAGTGCGCTTGCCCATGCTAGCGCATAGCCGCAGCCTGAATCTGTCAAACTCTGCTGCGATACTGCTATATGAGGCCTGGCGGCAGCTGGATTTTGCTAATGGTGTTTAAGGGTTAATTCGCTTCAGTCAAACTCGGACTTCTGTTCACGGCTAAGCAGGCTCTCCACCGCCGCGCGGGCAGAACGGCCATGGGACAATACCTGATCAACCTCTTTGGTGATAGGCATGTCCACACCCAGTTGCTGGGCACGTCTCACCACTTCACGAGCGGTGTGCACGCCTTCCGCCACATGCCCCAGCGTTTCCAGAATCTCTGTTAGTGTTTGTCCAGCAGCCAGACGCAGGCCTACTTCACGGTTACGTGAATATTGCCCGGTACAGGTCAATATCAGGTCACCGGCTCCGGTCAATCCCATAAAAGTCTCTTGCTGTCCACCAAGCGCCAGACCAAAACGGGTGATCTCTGCCAACCCGCGTGTGATCAAGGCAGCGCGCGCATTATTACCAAATTGCATACCGTCAGAGATACCGGCAGCAATTGCCATCACATTCTTTAAAGCACCACCAACCGTGACGCCGGCTACATCTGTGCTCGTATAGACACGGAAACTACCTCCATGCAGTGCAGCGCCAGCCTCACGCGAGAAAGACTCATCATTAGTCGCCAGCGTGACGGCCGTAGGCAGACCACGCACCAGCTCGGCAGCAAAACTGGGGCCGGACAACACGCCCCATTTCTGTTGGCTGCCCAGCTCCTCCAGCGCCACTTCATGCGGTAGCTTGGCAGTGGCCGCTTCCAGACCTTTAGATGCCCAGATCACAGGGGCAGTAACCCCCAGTTTCTTGATCTCACGCAGCAGGCCACGAAAACCGTTGGTAGGCACTACTGATAGAATCAGGTCAACATTCTCCAGTGCCACAGCCAGATCTGACTCAACACTGAGGTTATCGCCAAACGCGAAATCACCAAGATATTTCAGATTGGCGCGACGAATACGCATATCTGCGACATGCGACTGATTACGCGACCAGAGACTGACCTGATGCTGGCGGCTGGACTGTAATGCCAGCGCTGTACCCCAAGCACCTGCTCCTAGAACTGTGATTTTCATACCTAGATTACCGTGTTTATGCTAAAAGCCCCAGACCACATTGGTCTGGACATACCCGGACAAGCCGTCTTTATGCTTCACCTTGACCCAGCCATTGCTGGCAGGCTCAAGCAGTTCCAGGACGACATCTTTTTCAACCTTGCCCAACAAACTGGCAGAGGCATCAGCCGCCTGCCTTAACTCTGCCTGACTCGCGGTCACAATCACCATGCGCTGGTTGGAAAGCTGTTTGGCTTCTACCCAGTTGAGGCCACCCTGATAATCGCGCACCTTGACCCATTCGCCGAGATTGACAATGACTTCCAGTGGATAGCCCTGACCAAGCAAAAAAAGCTTTTTGGCCTGCGCGGAAGGTGCGTCATAAAGCACGGCCTTGGGAACTGATACGGAGCGGTACTCTATCGCTGCTGCCAGATTGGGCAACAGCGATAAAAGTAGTAGCAATATTTTGCCGGACTTAATTTTTGACGGCACCAGCTGCTTCAGCCTGTTGTTGCTTTTGCTGTGCATACAGCGCTTCAAAATTGATAGGATTGAGCAACACAGGCGGGAAACCAGCACGGGTCACGATATCGGAAACGGCTTCACGTGCGTAAGGGAACAGG
>CAYXMC010000080.1:6742-7179 GCA_964466095.1 uncultured Methylophilaceae bacterium
CAACGCCTGCTGGAACAGCGCATCGAAATTGACCGGCGGCAGCATCAACGGCGGCAGCGTGCCGCGCACCATCAGGCTGTCGATCAGTTCGCGGGCATACGGAAACAGGATGTTCGGGCAGGTGATGCCAAGGATGATTTCCAGATTTTCCTGAGGCACATTACGCACCTGGAAAATACCGGCTTGCGCCACTTCCACCAGAAAAGCAGTCTTATCACCCAACTTGGCAGTGACTGTGACAGTCGTTACTACTTCATAAATGCCTTCTTCCAGCGCATTGGCAGCGTTACTCAATTCGATACTGATTTGCGGAGCCTCACGCTGAATGAACACTTGTGGAGAGTTCGGTGATTCCAGTGACATATCCTTGACGTAGAGCTTTTCGATACCGAACGCTGGTTGTTGATCTTGCTGTTGTGTTGCCTGTTCTTCTGCCA
>CAYXMC010000081.1:0-7121 GCA_964466095.1 uncultured Methylophilaceae bacterium
GCCAGCGACTACTTGTCTTCGAACGCAACTCATGCAGACCGGGCGCTACCATACAATCAGAAAGCAATCGTTCGACCGTAGAGCCGAATGTCTCCAACAGATTTTGCAAGGCGACCTCTGTAACCGGCTTTTGCAGAATTTCTCTCAGAAAATATTCAAATTTTGGGTAGCGGGAAATACCACCCAGCTTGATATGGTGTGCAACCAGTGCTTTGGCCTGCAACTCATTACTGCCAAAAGCAATCGCCGTATCATAATATGCCTGTATCTTCAGCTGGTTAGAATCAAGAATGACCCCATCACAGTCGAACACCAATGTCTGATAATGACGTATATTTTGCATGGGCTAGAAAATCAAAAACCTATACCCGGTGTAACCAGATATAGGTTCATGATCATTTAAGCTCTTGTTAAGCTGCTTTGATCGCGCTTGCTTCGCGAGCCAGTTTGGTGATGTGTGCCCAGTCTTTCTTGGCTACTGCATCAGCCGGGGTCAGCCAAGTGCCGCCACAGACCACAACATTAGGTAACGCCAGAAATTGCGGGGCAGATTCTACTGTTACACCGCCAGTTGGGCAGAATTTCACATCGGTGAATGGGCCGGCAAAGCCCTTGAGCAGGTTGATACCCCCCACAGCAACCGCTGGAAACAGTTTGAGGAAATAATAATCATCGGCATTTGCCTGCATGATTTCACTGCCTGTAGAAACACCGGGCAACAGTGGCAAACCGATTTCACGGCTAGCCAAGCCTAACTGACTGGTATAACCAGGGCTGACGGCAAACTGGCAACCTACATCCTTTGCAGCCTTGGCATCAGCCACGCTACGCACAGTACCAGCACCAACGATTGCATCTGGCACCGCCTTGGCAATCGCCTCCATCGCCTGCAAGGCACATGAAGTACGCAGAGTCACTTCCAGTACCTTGATACCGCCTTCCAGCAAGGCTTCTGCCATAGGTACTGCATCTTCGACCTTGTTGATAACGATGACAGGGATTACAGGGCCGTAGTTGGCTAGTTCTAATGTATTCATATCTCTCTCTAGATTAATTGCTATAAATTCTTTTCATACAGTCATGCGAATCAGTTCAAAACACATTTATGCAAGGCGCTTAAGCGAAGGCAGTACGAGTAGTACGACGAGCGAAAAGCAACGCAGCATAAATGCTGTTTTCAACTAGATTACAGCCAGGTAACGGCACCTTCTTCGGCCGACAGTACATTCTTGCGCATACCACCAAATAGTTCGCGACCCATGCCATGCGCATTGGAGAAGCGCTTGGCATCGCTTAACTCTTCAACTTCACGCATACGCCAGATATCTTCATCAACCAATGCATTAAGAGTACCTGCAATCACGTTCAAACGAATCACATCGCCAGTTCGAATTTTGCCGATAGCACCTCCAGCACAAGCTTCAGGTGATACGTGGATAGCGGCTGGCACCTTGCCAGACGCACCACTCATACGCCCATCAGTCACGATCGCAACCTTGAACCCCTTGCCTTGCAGCACAGAGAGTGGTGGTGTCAGTTTATGCAATTCTGGCATACCGTTGGCTTTAGGGCCTTGGTAACGAACAACAGCCACGAAATCTTTTTCCAACTCGCCACGCTCAAATGCAGCCAGTAGTTCTTCCTGTGCATCAAAAACTATGGCCGGTGCTTCCACGATATATCTATCTTCTGGCACTGCTGAACTCTTGATGACAGAACGGCCCAGATTGCCTTGCAGCAAGCGCAGACCACCGGAAGCGCTGAATGGTTTGGAAGATGATCTCAGTATGGTTTCATCTGGGCTTTCTGCAGGCAATTCTACCCAGCTCAAGCTCTTGCCATCAGTCATAGGCTTTTTGCAGTAATCACGCAAGCCACCGATTACCACACTTTGAACGTCTTCATGCATGTAACCACCTTCGACCAACTCACGGATCACGAAAGCGGGACCGCCTGCCTCTTGGAATTGATTGACGTCGGCCTTGCCGTTTGGATAAACACGTGCCAACAATGGTGTATTTTGGGAGAGCTTGTTGAAATCTGCCCAGTCGATGATGATGCCGGCAGCACGTGCCACAGCAACCCAATGGATACAGTGGTTGGTACTACCGCCGGTTGCCAGCAAAGCCACGATCGCATTGACGATAACGCGTTCATCCACCATCTTGCCGATAGGCATGTAACGGTTGTTATATGTATTTTCGAGCACTGCACGCACTGACTCACGCGTCAGGCACGCGCGCAACGGATCATGTGGATGCACGAATGCAGCCCCTGGGATATGCAGACCCATGGCTTCCAGCAACATCTGGTTGCTGTTGGCAGTACCATAGAAAGTACAGGTGCCAGCGCCATGGTAAGCAGCAGACTCAGAAGCCAATAATTCTGGACGGCCAACCAACCCTTGTGCGTATTTCTCGCGCACCTTGGATTTTTCCGTGTTATCCAGGCCAGTACTCATCGGGCCAGCAGGTACGAAGATACATGGCAGATGTCCGAATTGGAGAGCACCAATCAGCAAGCCAGGAACGATCTTGTCGCAAACACCCAGCAGCAGGGCAGCATCAAACACATCATGGGACAAAGCCACAGCTGTACTCATGGCAATCACGTCACGCGAAAAGAGGCTAAGCTCCATTCCGGGCTCACCTTGGGTAATTCCATCACACATCGCCGGCACGCCGCCTGCCACCTGCACAGTTGCGCCGTATTTGTGAGCTTCAGCGCGAATAATGTCCGGGAAGTCCACATACGGCTGGTGTGCAGACAGCATCTCATTGTAGGCAGTGACGATACCAATATTGGGGGCCTTCTCAGCCACCACCTTGAATTTGTCATTAGGTGGCATCGCTGCAAATGCATGCGCAACGTTAGCACATCCCATACGGTCAGCCCCGCGAGGGCGGCTAGCCATCTTTTCAATACGTTGTAGATATGCGTGCCGTGTCGGGGCACTACGTTCGCGAATACGTTCTGTTACTTCATTGAGAATTTGTTTCATGGCTAAACTACTACTCGAATTGGGGGTTGGTCTTGGATTATCCCGAAAGCAGCCTATATCGTCAAATCAACGGCTTCCGGGAATTTTGGCTACTTATAACCACTTGTTATCCTGAAATTTATAGCTTGGTTACCAGAATATCTTCCATCATCAGATATTCTAAATCGCAGCCATAAAACATGTTCAAAGCATCAGTCGGACTACAAATCATAGGCTCACCACGGCGATTCAATGAAGTATTCAGTACCACTGGAACACCGCGCAATTTTTCCAAGTTTTCAATCAACTGATAGTAGCGAGGATTGGTTTCCCTGGTTACCACTTGGGCTCTTGCCGTACCATCTTCATGTACTACTTCAGGAATACGTGGCTTCCAATGTTCAGCCACATCGAAAGTAAATGTCATGTAAGGCGCCGGGTGTTCGGTCTGCAAAATATCTGCAGCTACCCGATCCAGCATGCTCGGACAAAAAGGCCGCCAGCGCTCTCGATACTTAATCTGAGCATTAATCCGATCCGCCACTCCGGGGTGGCTAGGATCACCAAGAATACTGCGGCAACCTAAAGCACGTGGACCAAACTCCATGCGCCCCTGAAACCATGCAAGTGGATTGCCGGCTGCCAGTATCTCAGCGGCTTTTTGCGGACCATTCTCAACGCGCTGAAACTTGGGCTTTGCTGGATGAGCCTCACATGCGGCCAAGCATTCTTCGTTGGTAAATGAAGGGCCAAGATAAGCATGCTTCATCGGCTCCACAGTCTCACCCAACTCGGTTGCGGCAAATGTTGCAGCGCCCAGCGCAGTGCCAGCATCGCCAGAGGCGGGCTGCACAAACAGCTCCTTGACGCCCGGCATGGCAATAATGCGCTGATTCAGCTTCACATTGAGCGCCACACCACCGGCCATCGCAATCCGGCCAGTCTCACGGATAATGTCACCGACATAATGATCTATCATTTTCAGGGCAACATCTTCCAGTAATTGCTGTACAGAAGCTGCATAGTGGATATATGGATCATCAATCTCATCACCCTCTCGCTTGGGTCCCAGCCACTCGATCAATTCTGGCGTAAAGTAATAGCCTTTGCCTTTTTCCTTGTAGCGGCGCAGGCCCACAACGTTGACCAGTTTGGTGTTGACACGCAAATCGTCACCATCGAACTCTATCAGGCGTGAAAGATCATATTTCTTGGGGTCGCCGTATGGCGCCATACCCATCACCTTAAATTCACCATCCAGCATCTCAAAGCCAAGGTATTCAGTGATAGCGCCGTACATCCCACCTAAAGAATCTGGGTCATAGAATTCCTTGATCTTGTGAATCTTGCCGTTCTCACCATAACCAAAGAAGGTAGTCGCATATTCACCCTTGCCGTCAATACCGACAATTGCCGTTTTTTCCTTAAAACCACTTAGATGATAAGCACTGCTAGCATGGGAAAGATGGTGTTCGACCGGAAAATATCTGGCCTTGGTAATGCCTAACTCTGCCATCAGGGCCAACGCTTTATTACGATTGCGGCGGAAACGGCGATTACCATTGAAAATCGCATCGAGTGCACGGTCAGGCGCATACCAATGGCGCTTGGCATAATGCCAGCGAGCTGCAGAAGTGAGGGGTATCTCGCCATAAGGAAACGCGACAACATCAATCTGGTCTGGTCGCACACCAGCTTCTTTCATGCAGTACTTAGCCGCCTCACGCGGAAAAATGTTCTTGGCGTGCTTGTCACGGATAAAGCGCTCTTCCTCGGCAGCGGCCACAATCTTGCCATCCACCAGAATCGCCGCAGAAGAGTCGTGCCCCAAGGCACCGGATAAACCCAGAATAATCATTTAAAACCCTTTAAAAACCCAGCCAAACCAGCATTGCTATACGCCTCATTGAATGCTGTCTCAAGCATTTGAGCGACTTCTGGCTGCTCACGCCAATTTGCCATGAATCTTGCAATATCACGGCGGTGCTGCTTCACAAAAGTTCGCTCACAGCGATATTGCTGCATTGCATCCAAATCAATCAGCATTGGCTGCTGACCGACAATTTTCACATTGCTATGCTTGAAATCACCATGTACGAGCTTCAGCATAGCCAGCTTACAGAACATCTGAGCCAACCCATTCGCGACACCCTGTTTTTCCGTCTGGCTGATTTCGGTTGATGCAAAAAACTCGGCAACATCCGGCCCGTCCACCCATGCGCAAAACAAATAAGCCTGCCGACGTAAACAACCCCAGCGTTTTTCCAGCAGTGCCACAGGGGCTGGAGTAGCTATCCCCAGCATGAGCAATCTATGTGCGGCAGACCAAGAATCTGCAGCGCGGCTGGCTCTCCATGCCCGCCCCAAACCATGCCAGAAGCTTTTGATATTGTAACGCTTGATAACCATGGCTTGTTCGGCCACTAAAAACTTGCCCACAGTGCAGGTATTACCACTCTTCAAGCGCTGCGAGATATCGGATAAACCATCATCTGGGGCTTGCAATACGGTATCTAATGCCTGAGTGTCATATTTTCGGCTAACCGCCACAAAGCGAGTACAATCCCGCTGTACTTTTACATCCGTACAGTTGCGAAATACCTTGCTATCCGCATATTTGGCAACCACACGGTAGCGAATAGCATCAGCATGTCGCCTTAAAGCTGATAAATCAACATGCAAATCGCCACCTCTGGCTTGCACATAAGCAGCGCACAAGTCGAACATCCAAGCCGACAACTCAAGCACATCAAGCTTGGAAAGCAACAAGGCCAAATTGCTTAGATAATCATGCGATTTAAACCAGCCGGATTGCCTGACTGCATCACCATCCAATGTCCAGATATGGTCTCTATCCAGCAAAAAATTCTTCAGATACAGGTCATCCTGCACCAAGCCAGCTTTATGATGCCCAGCGATAACTGCCACTAATTTCAGCGCCAGCTCTTTTCTTTGTGCCGACAATATGGGCAGCACTTGCCATACCGCCTCAGCATTATCAGCGCCCTCTATCGCAGCATATGCAAGCACCCGCACCTGCTCGCTTGATATGCCAGAAGCGAGCATCAATTCCGGCGTTTTTATTTGTGCACGAGTCAGCAAGTTGACGCCTTGCTCATCACGCCGGGCATATTTCTCAGCCTGCTTGCCAAAAAATATCTTGGCAAAAACCGGTTTATCCTGCCAGAGAGCACGGCATACCAGTCTGCGTCCATTTACTTTGCGCACAACTGACTGAATATTCAGGCGGTCACCATTATCGAGTTGCAACTCGACATCCGAAGATCCGACCTCCAGCTGGGATAAATTGGGCAAGACTATTTGATGCGCTCAAAAACCGCGAGATGCAGGGACTTCACAAAAGGCAGCTGGCCATAATCCTTGACCAGCCTGTAACCTGACTGCGCAAAATAGCCCTCTACTTCAGTCAATGAAGTCGGAAATTTACGTAACTTTCTGCCACCCAGTTTTTCACGAAGTATCAACTTGGCTTGCGTCCAGGAAAAAGGGCTGAAGTAAGAAAGCACGACATATTTATCAGCTACCCGGCATAGCTCACTGACTGCACGCTGACGGATAGCTGCTGTCGGAAAATGCTGGAACAAACGAAAACAAACGACTGTATCGACGCTCCTATCGGCCATAGCAAGATTTTCCACATCGGCCTCTTGTACGGTAATACCGAGGCCGGCCTTATCAGCATTTTGCTGTGCAATCGCTCGCATAGCAGGTGACAAATCCCCCGCAGCCACTTTGTAGCCATGACTAGCAAGACGCAAGAAAACCCGCCCACCACCACACGGCAAGTCAAGGACAGTATGATCTTTCGGAATGTGACGGAAAGCCCTGTCCAGAAGCTTCATCTCGCCGGCATGCTTGCCTGCCTTGCGATGTTGATAAATTGTTGCTTTATGTTCATCGTAATTAGTGCGGGCGCGATAGGTATTAGGCTCAGACATGCAAAAATTCCAAAAAATGAATCGGTAAAACCGTGATTATACAAGGGAAGGCGGGAATTGGCCTCCCCTGTGAAGTTGACGAAAACTAAAGCGCCACGAGCTTGCGGTCTTTTCTTCTGGTAGAGCGGCGGACAATCAATCTGCACAATAGCTTGGCCCACCACCCCAGCTTTTCCGTACCG
>CAYXMC010000082.1:0-7096 GCA_964466095.1 uncultured Methylophilaceae bacterium
CAGCACTGCGTTGACCGTAGTCGTGTCAGAAAATTCCGCAAAACCTTCACCATGAGCTACCGCAATAGGCATACGGCTACCCGCCATGCCTTGGAAGAACAAGGACGGCGACTCCATTACCTCAACCATGGCAAAACGTGCCTCAAACTGCTCGGACTTGTTGCGGACAAAATGCGGCCACATATCTGCACCGGGAATAATGGAATGCAAATTACTCATCATCTGGCAGCCGTTACAGACGCCCAGTGCAAAAGAATCGTTACGCTGGAAGAAAGCAGAAAACTCGTCACGC
The DNA here is from genome assembly GCA_964466095.1 of uncultured Methylophilaceae bacterium. GTDB lineage: Bacteria > Pseudomonadota > Gammaproteobacteria > Burkholderiales > Methylophilaceae > CAYXMC01. Next base: position 293 of record CAYXMC010000082.1, read on the forward strand.
GCACGGCTATTGAAGAGGATAGACTTGGCCCAGCCTTCACCGGCTCCCAGCACATCGCCGTAAGAGAAGCCTCCGCAAGCGACAAATCCGGCAAAATCCTTGAGGCTGACACGGCCGGAGATGATATCGCTCATGTGTACATCCACAGATTGGAAGCCCGCACGATCGAACGCTGCTGCCATTTCCACCTGACCATTAACGCCCTGCTCGCGCAGAATGGCCATTTTGGGTTTGGCAGCGACATTCAGATAAGGCGCTTCGATACGGTTGGCCAGATCAAATGTCAGATAAGCATGCATGCCGGGGTCTTGCAGATCAAGGATGCGGTCATATTCCTGCTGGGCACAGGCTGGATTATCACGCAGTTTCTGCATCTGGTAAGTAGTCTCAGACCACATGCGATGCAGCTCGCTACGCAACTCGGCAAATACCACCTCGCCATGCTGACGGATGACAAAGCCATTATGATTTGGCACAACCTTGGCAATCACGTGAGCACAATTGCCCAAGGCTGTATTAATTTGGGCAGCAATCGCATCCGCCTTATCGGCAGCTACTTGTACTACAGCGCCCAGCTCCTCGTTGTAGAGCACATTGGCAATATTGCCATACAAGGCGCTGAGATCAGCATCAATACCGCAACGACCGGCAAAAGCCATCTCAGCCAGAGTCACAAACAGGCCACCGTCAGAACGATCATGGTAGGCCATCAGCATGCCATCGCGATTGAGTTGCTGGACTTGGGCAAAGAATGCTTTCAGTTGCTTGGCATCATCCACATCTGGTGCAACGTCATCGGTAGCACCATAGACCTGTGCAAGCGCAGAGCCGCCCATACGATTCTTGCCATTACCAAGGTCAATCAGGATCAGCCTGCTGTCACCAAGATCAGTACGCAATTGTGGCGTCATGGTCTTGCGGGCGTCAGGTGTAGGCGCAAACGATGACACCACGAGGGAGATAGGAGCAGTCACCGCTTTCTTCTCACCGCCGTCTTCCCAGACTGTTTTCATGGACATGGAGTCCTTGCCCACCGGAATGCTAATGCCGAGTTGCGGGCAAATTTCCATACCAACCGCTTTCACTGTATCAAACAGCGCAGCATCTTCGCCCGGGTGTCCGGCTGGTGCCATCCAGTTGGCAGAGAGCTTGATCTCGGCAATATCGTCAATCAAACTGGCCGCAATATTGGTCAGTGATTCACCAATTGCCATGCGCCCGGAAGCGGGAGCATCGATCAGCGCAATCGGGGCTTTTTCGCCAATCGCAAAGGCTTCGCCACTGTACGTTTCATAGCCAGCCAAGGTCACCGCAACATCGGCGACCGGCACCTGCCACGGCCCAACCATCTGGTCGCGGGCGATCATGCCGGTGACAGTGCGGTCACCAATCGTAATCAGGAAGGTTTTGTCAGCCACCCCCGGCAACCGCAGAACGCGGCTGGCAGCATCTTTGAGATCAATATGGCTGGTATCGAATGCCTGCAGTTCGCGCTCCACATGCACCACATCACGGGTCATCTTGGGTGGCTTACCCAACAGCACAGAAAGCTCCATGTCTACAGGCTTGTTGGCAAAATGACTATCTTCTACCGTCAAGTGTTTTGCCTCTGTCGCCTCACCTACCACAGCAAACGGGCAGCGTTCACGCTCACAAATCTCTGCAAACAATGGCAGGTTTTCCTTGGCCACTGCCATCACATAGCGCTCCTGCGCCTCATTGCTCCAGAGTTCTCGTGGTGACATGCCGGGTTCTTCATTGTGCACATTACGCAACTGGAATACAGCACCTACACCGGCATCATTCACCAGTTCCGGGAATGCATTGGAGATACCGCCAGCCCCAACATCATGGATACTTAAAATCGGATTCTTGTCCCCAAGTTGCCAGCAGCGGTCGATGACTTCCTGTGCGCGGCGCTCCAACTCAGGATTGCCACGCTGTACGGAATCGAAATCCAGATTCTCGGTGTTGGCGCCGGTATCCATACTGGAAGCCGCTCCGCCACCGAGGCCGATCAACATAGCAGGCCCGCCCAGTTGTATCAGGGCGGCGCCGGGCGGAATCGGGTTCTTCTTCGAGTGCTTGGCACTGATGTTACCCACACCACCTGCCAGCATGATGGGCTTGTGATAGCCACGCACTTCGCCGGCAGCTTCGATTTCCAGAGTACGGAAATAGCCTGCGATGTTCGGGCGGCCAAATTCATTGTTGTAGGCAGCGCCACCCAGCGGGCCATCCACCATGATTTGCAAGGCAGAAGCAATACGGGAAGGTTTGCCGAAATCCTGCTCCCATGGCTGCTTGAAGCCGGGAATATTGAGGTTAGAAACCGAGAAACCAGTGAGGCCCGCCTTGGGTTTGGAACCGGAACCGGTTGCGCCTTCATCACGAATCTCGCCACCTGCTCCGGTCGCCGCACCGGCAAATGGGGAGATCGCAGTCGGGTGATTGTGGGTTTCCACCTTCATCAGGAAGTGCATGTCTTCTTCAACAAATCCGTAATTACCAGCTGCCTGAGGATAGAAACGCTTGGTCTTTTCACCCTGCACGATGGAGGCATTATCTGCATAGGCCACCACGGTCTTGCCGGGGTTAAGCTTGTGCGTATTGCGGATCATGGCAAACAGTGACATATCCTGCTTGACTCCATCGATCACCCAATCCGCATTAAATATCTTGTGGCGGCAGTGTTCGGAATTGGCCTGCGCAAACATCATCAGTTCCACATCGGTCGGGTTACGACCCATCTTGACGTAGTTATCCAGCAGATAATCCACTTCATCCGGGGACAAGGCCAGCCCCATATCGGAGTTAGCAGCCAGCAGCGCTGACTTGCCGCCACTGAGGATATCCACAGTAGTCAGTGGCGCTGGCGTTGCATGGTGGTAAAGCTTTTCTGCATCCTGCAGATTGGCAAACACTGCTTCCGTCATGCGGTCATGAATCAAGGCACGCACCGCCTGTTTTTCGGCATCTGTCAGCGCAGTACCATCTGTTTTTGCCACATAGTAGGCAACACCACGCTCGATGCGCTGCACACTTTCGAGGCCACAGTGGTTGGCAATATCCGTCGCACGGGAAGCCCATGGGGAGATCGTGCCTGGACGTGGGATGACCAGGAACAATTCGCCATGCGGCGCTTCTTCGTTCATCTTGGGGCCGTAGGTCAGTATCTGCTTCAGGGTATCTTGTTGGCTGGCGCTCAAATCACCTTCGGACCAGATGAAATGCCAGAATTCAGCATAGACATGCTGAACGGCAGGTGCGGTGACCTTGAGAGTGGCCAGGATTTTATCGAGACGGAAAGAAGAAAGTGCGGCACTACCACGTAAACTGAGCATGGGGAAATCTGAAGTCTGGAAAAAAACAGAATTTTACCAGAAACCAGCTAACAAACCTTTGAAAAGGCTACGCTAAATTGTATTGTTCAAGTGCTTCACTTGAACAATACAATCCATACAATACAAGCAAGGGGAATCAGCAATGAAACAGCTCGCTAGACAGTTGTATTTCTGGGTCATCGTAGCGATTTTTGCAGGGGCCACGCTTGGTCATTTTCAACCTGAGTTTGCCGTCAAACTCAAGCCACTGGGCGACGGATTTATCGCCCTGATCAAAATGATGATAGGTCCTATCATCTTCTGTACTGTCGTACTCGGCATCGCTGGTGCTGAAAGCATCAAGAAAGTCGGCACAGTAGGCGGCAAGGCACTAATCTATTTTGAGCTGGTTTCCACGCTGGCACTGGCGCTGGGCTTGCTAGTAGTAAATTACATCAAGCCCGGGCATGGGTTTAACGCCGACCCGCAAACTCTCGATAGCGAGGCCGTCGCCAGTTATGCCCACAAAGCTGCTGAGCAAAGCACGATAGATTTCATCATGAATATCATCCCCAAGACTTTTGCCAATGCTTTTGTCGCCGAAGGCAGCTTGTTACAGATATTGCTGGTTGCCATTTTGTTTGGCTACGCACTAATGCGACTGGGGGAACACGGCAACAGAGTCAAAAATTTCATTGAAGAATGCTCGCAGATATTTTTCAGCATGATGAATGTCATCATGAAACTTGCCCCTATTGGCGCTGGCGGTGCCATGGCGTTCACCATAGGTAAGTTTGGGATATCATCCTTGACACCCTTGCTAAGCTTGATGGGTAGTTTTTACCTGACTTGCTTGCTCTTCATATTCGGCATTCTCGGTACCATCGCACTATTTACCGGGTTCAGCATTTGGCGTTTTTTAGCTTATATCAAGGAAGAACTGCTGATTGTGCTTGGGACTTCGTCATCAGAATCAGCACTCATACCACTGATGCACAAACTGGAAAAAATGGGTTGTGACAAAGCTGTCGTCGGGCTGGTAGTACCGTCAGGTTATTCGTTCAACCTGGATGGCACCAATATCTACCTGACCATGGCCGCCATTTTTATTGCACAAGCGTTGAATATCGAACTCACACTCACTCAGGAACTGACTCTGCTAGGGGTCGCTATGCTCACATCCAAGGGAGCATCCGGAGTCACCGGAGCAGGATTTATCACCCTTGCTGCCACTCTGGCTGTGATTCCCAGCATACCTGTTGCCGGACTGGCCTTAATATTGGGGGTGGACAGATTTATGTCTGAAGCAAGAGCGCTCACTAATTTTATCGGTAATGGGGTTGCGACAATCGTGGTCTCGCGCTGGGAAAAATCACTGAACATGCAGCAACTTCATACAACGCTGCATGGCAAGAGCAAGTAAGGGCTATTTACCTAAAGAGCCAAATACTTTTTTCAGCAAGCTGCTGGCCTGACCCATGGGATCTTTGCGTATGGCTTTTTCTTCTTCCGCCATCATGAGGTAAAGGCCATCTAGCGCTTTCTGGGTGACATATTGCTCAAGGTTAGCCTGGTCTTTACTTACCAAACCGTAACTACTGCCCATCTCCGCAAACTTGTTGTATTGCTTGGCCAAGTCTACATCTTCTGTCGCTTTCTTGACGATGGGCAGGAATTTTTGCGCCATGGGGGCTGAAGTGGTTTTCTTAAAATACTGGGTAGCAGCATCGTCTCCACCAGTCAGTATCTTCTTGGCATCTTCCACGCTCATTTTTTTCACAGAATCAACCAGCAATGCCTTGGCTTCCGGTACGGCAGCCTCAGCAGCACGATTCATGCGCAGTACCAGCTCATCCGCTTGCTTGCCCATGCCAAACATACGCATGGCTTTTTCGGCTTTTTTCATGGTATCCGGCAACGGTATCTTCACTTTTGGGTTGCCCATAAAACCATCCACCGCACCAAGCTTACCAGTGGCTTTTGCAGCCGCCTGAATCAGCGCTTCTTTCAACCCGCTATTGGCATCGCTATTACTGAGATCATTAAGGCTCAATGCATAAGACTGCGCAGAGAACATACTGAATGCGATTATTGCCAGGAGGGTTTTCACGTTGTTTTACTCCAAAAAAATTAGGGGAGATGGCTATCAGTGATTCATAGTCTACTTAAAGAATCCTGTTATGCAATCTCCCCCTGCGAGGTTTCAGCAAAATTTCACACGCGTGTTTACTTTTTCACTGGTTTTACCCGCCAAATATTTTTCGCGTACTCACCTATGGTGCGATCGCTCGAAAACTTGCCCATTCGCGCCACGTTTAGTATGGCATGACGTGACCAGTCTTCCGGGTTCTTGTACATCTCACTGACTTTGTTCTGCGTTGCGACATAACTTGCGTAATCGGCCAGCAACAGGTAGTGATCGCCCTTGTTCAGTAGATTATCGAAAATCGCATGATAACGATCCGGCTCTTCTACTGAGAAAAATCCACTGGCAATCATGTCAAGCACCTGACGCAACTCAGGATTCGCATGGTAGTAATCCCATGGATTGTAGCCACTCGCTTTCAGCTCAGCGACTTCCGGCGTAGTCAGGCCGAAAATAAAGATATTATCGTCACCCACCTCTTCCTTGATCTCTACGTTGGCACCGTCCAGTGTGCCAATAGTCAGTGCGCCGTTCAGCGCCATCTTCATGTTACCGGTACCGGAAGCCTCTGTCCCCGCAGTGGAAATCTGCTCGGAAAGATCACTACCCGGGAACAGGAATTCCGCTGCCGAGACTTCGTAGTTCGGGTAATAGACCACCTTGAGTTTATCGCCCACCGCCGGATCCTCATTGACGATCGCTGCGACATCATTGATCAGGCGAATAATCAGCTTGGCCATCCAGTAGCCAGGTGCAGCCTTGCCTCCAAAGATTACAGTGCGTGGTGTGATATCCGCAGCCTGACCGCTACGAATGCGGTTATACAGGGTGATCACGTGCAGCACATTCAGTAGCTGGCGCTTGTATTCGTGGATACGTTTAATCTGCACATCGAAGAGACTGTTAGGATTGACCACCACACCCGTCAGTTTCTCGATCTTTTTTGCCAAGCGTACTTTATTGGCAAATTTCACTTCGCGGAAAGCTTTGCGGAAATCTGCATCATCTGCCAACGGGGTTAGCTTCTTCAGCAGAGACAAGTCCTTCTGAAAGCCTTCACCAATGGCTGCAGTTATCAGCTGTGTCAACCCCGGATTACACTGATTGAGCCAGCGACGTGGTGTAATACCATTGGTGATATTGATGATCTTGCCGGGGAAAATCTTGTCGAAATCGGCAAAAAGCGTGGTCTTCAACAGCTCGCTATGTAAAGCAGCTACACCATTGACAGTGTGGCTACCCACAACAGCCAAGTGCGCCATACGTACGCGACGACCGTGCGACTCATCAATAATAGAGACACGACGCAATAAATCGGTATCACCAGGGAAATGG
>CAYXMC010000083.1:0-7046 GCA_964466095.1 uncultured Methylophilaceae bacterium
GGCAATCGCAACACCCGGATGTGAAATTCAACTTGAACTTATCCGGCAGGCTGAGTGCCCTAGGAGAAACCCTGAATATCAATCTGTACCGGATTGTTCAGGAGTCTGTGACCAACGCATTACGTCATGCCAGAGCCTCTGAGATTCATATCAGCCTGACGCGTAATAGCGATGATTCAATTGATCTCATCATCAAGGATAATGGCGTGGGCATGACTACTTGCAATGTCGACCAGACCCAGCATTTTGGGCTTTTAGGTATGCGGGAGCGAGTACAGTCATTGCATGGAACCTTTAATGTGGATTCGGTCATGGATGCTGGTACAAAAATAATGGTGCATATACCCAAGGAGTTAGACGCATGAGTGGGCAAATCAATGTGATGCTGGTGGATGACCATGCTGTAGTACGTATGGGCTTCAAAATGCTGCTGGAATCAGCATCTGATATCAAAGTGGTGGCAGAAGCGGAGAGCGGCGAGAACGCAGTGCGCATGTATGCCGAGCATCAGCCGGATGTGGTTGTCATGGATATCACCATGCCGGGGATTGGCGGTCTTGAGGCTACCGAGCGCATCATGGCCAAGGATAGCAATGCTCGTATACTGGTGTTGTCTGCTCATGAAGATTCCGTGCATCCCAAACGAGTCCTGAATGCTGGTGCTATGGGTTACCTGACCAAACGTAGCGCAGCAGAGGAGTTGATTAAGGCGATACGCACAGTGGCTGGCCGCAAGATGTATCTCGAAGCCAGCGTAGCGCAGCAGATGGCGATACAGCAGCTTTCCGGGGAGACGAATCCTGTTGATGTGTTGTCAGACCGCGAATTTGAAGTGTTCATGGCGCTGGCAAAAGGTAAGACCACCAACGAGATTGCTGATACGCTCTGTCTGTCGCCACGTACCGTCGGTACCCATCTTTACAACATCAAGCAGAAACTGAATGCCAATAATTCAGCCGAAATCGCATTGATCGCCATGCGCTCTGGCCTGATAGACCCCTGATTTATAAAACTAGATTAATTGGCAGGGTAGCGGGCAATACTTAATTCGCCTGACTCTGCTATTTCAACTACAGCCTGCTGGCCGCTTTTCATGCGGCCGAACTCTGGGGGAATCAAGAAGGTGATGGGCTGGTTTTTTTCGCCCTCTACAGAGCCCATGGCTACCTGCCAGCGTGGCCATTGCTCGGCAGGCGGTAGCTTGGTGGCGCCGAGTAACCTTGCCTTTTGCAATACAGAGTCTTTTTCTTCTCCTATCAGGAGATTCCACATCTCTACTTTGACTAATCGTGCACTTTTCCACTTGGCGGATGATGTGCTTTGAGGTTTGTTATCCGGGTGATTTGCCTGAGGCAATTGTTCTATGCGGGGGCTGATGCTTTCAAAACCGGATGTAATGAAACTACCCCAATATTCGTCTGGAATGGTGTCTTGCAGCTTGATATTCCTTCTGGCTTCTTCTTCCTTGCGTTCCTGTGCTTCAAGCGCATTGGCAGTGATCTTGTCTGCGGCTTGCATCATCAGTGAAGAAGCGACCTGCTGAGCTAGAGATGGCCCAAGGCATCCTGCTAGCGTAACGGATGTTATCGCCAATGAGATCAATCTCAATTTGCGTGCAGGTCTGGACATGATGGATACGGTAAGTACTTGTCATCAATACGTTTCTAACGCGGGGAAGTTAGATTAATCCTCTCGCTTTATATTGTCCAGCCTGATTTGATGGTGGATCAGCGTGGTGTGGCGCGTATGCTGATGATGCCACTTAGAATAATGAGGCCGACAGCAAGCCAGCGATCGGCGGAGAGGGTTTCACCCCAGATTAGGATGCCAAAAAGGCTGGCAAGTACCACGGTACTGTAAGCCAGGCTACCGACTACCAGCGGGGTGCCGGTACGATAAGCGCGCGTTAGCGCCAACTGGGCAATGGTCGCAGATATACCTATTCCGATTAATACGGGTGCGTCTGACCATGCCAAAGGGCTGACATGATGTAGTAGCATCCATATGGCTCCGCCTATGGAACTGATTAAGGTAAAGTAAAACACAGTGCGCCAGTCCGGTTCGCCAGCACGTCCAAGTTGGGTAACGTGTATATAAACAACGCCAGCCATCATTCCGGATAAAAGGCCGGCAGCCCCAGCAATCAGTTCATCCAGATGCAGGCTGGGCTTGAGCAGTAGTGTGACCCCGATAAAACCGATAATAATCGCTATTATCAGCGTTTTGCGCGGTTTTTCGTGCAGCATGAAGGGGATTGCAATCGCCATGAACAAAGGGGAGGTATAGTTGAGAGTAATGGCGGTAGCTAATGCAAGCTTGCTAATCGCATAGAAGAACAGCAAGAGCGAAGTGAAGCCAAGTACGGCTCTCAGCATCTGCTTCCCCGGTACCGGGGTTCTTAAGTCCCAACGGTGGTAACGTGACATGGCAAATACAAGGATCAGGCTGAGGAACGAGCGATAGAAAACCAGCTCCGCACTGGTAAATTTTTGGGCGCCTATCTTGACTAGCACACCCATGATGGCGAAGAAAAATCCCGCCACCAGCATCCACAGGCTGCCCATTTGCGGCAGCTTCACAGGTGTTGTTCTAACTGCTTACGCATCCAGACGTGAAAGTGTTCCAGCCCGGTTTCCATGGGGTGCTGATAGGGTCCGCGTTCATCGATCCCTTGTGCATAAAGCGCACGGCGACCGTTATGCATGCGCTGACAGATTTCCTTGTCTTCAATTGCGGTTTCTTCATAAGCCGCCTGCTGGGCTTCGAAGTAGGCGTTTTCAAACAGGGCGATATCTTCTGGATAGTAGAATTCGACTACATTGGTACAAGCATCAACCCCGCGCGGAATGATGTGGGATACAACCAATACATTCGGGTACCACTCGATCATCAGGTAGGGGTAGTACACCATCCAGATTGCACCATATTTTGGTGTTTGTTTTTGACTGTATTGGCGAACCTGTTCGTGCCACTTCTGGTAAATCGGTGAGCCGGATTTTTCGAGTGCGTGCTTGACGCCTACAGTTTGCACGCTGTATTGCTCGCCAAACTCCCATTTCAGCTCATCACAATCCACAAATTGGTTTAAGCCAGGGTGGAAGGGGCCTACATGATAGTCTTCAAGATAGACCTCGATAAAGGTTTTCCAGTTGAAATTGTATTCATCGACCATGACCCGGTTAAGCATATAGCCAGTGAAATCAAAATCCTGCTTGCAGCCGAGACTGGCAAGGTCTTTGGCTATGTCCCGCTTACTATCGAACAACATGCCGCCCCAGTTTTGCAGGTTAGTTTTGTTCAGATGCAGGCATGGATTTTCTGGAAAGTGCGGAGCTCCGAGTAGCTCACCTTGCAGGTTATAAGTCCAGCGATGTAATGGGCAGACAATATGGTTGGTGTTACCTTTCCCATTCAGCATGATGGCCTGACGGTGGCGGCAGATATTGCTGACCAGTTCTATCCCTTGCTGATTCCTGACCAAAGCCTTGGCATCCTGCAGCCAGCCTAGCGTGTAGAAGTCCCCGGGGTTGGTCACCATCAGCTCATGGCCGATATACCGCGGTGCATGAGCGAGTGCCTTTTGTTCTATCTCGTAAATGGCAGGGTCGGTATACCAAGATACCGGTAACTGCGGCAGTTGTTCTCTCTTGAATGATGTGACGGAGGCTAATGAGGTCATAAGCGACAATAAATACGTGCTCGAGGAATAGCGAGTTGAATAACTGGTTACAAAGTTGAAATATCTACAAGCTTGGGATTTTGCCCGATTTGGGGTTTTTTTCAAGCTAAATTTTGCCTTTGCGGCTACACTTTTTGCGGTTTTGGCAGCAGTTGGTAAGTATGGTGAAAAAGCCACTCTGCCTTGCTTAATCGGCAGTTTTGCGCTAACCTCAACAGACTTGATGTAAAACGTTTTTTTACAAGGAGATGTCGATGAAAAATCCGTTGGATTCTATTTTAGGCACGATCATTTCTGGTGTAGTTTTAACCATAGTGTTATACGTTTTTCTCAAGAACTTTATCGTGGCGGGGGTGTAATCATGGAATTTCAAATTGATGCAATCTTCCGTTGGTTACATGTGGTTGCGGGCGTTGCTTGGATTGGCCTGCTCTACTACTTCAATCTTGTGCAAGTGCCTGCCATGGCTGCTGCTGCGGCAGATAAGGAAGGCCCAGGTGGTGCTGGTATCAGCAAATATGTAGCTCCGAGAGCTTTGTTGTGGTTCCGCTGGGCAGCTGTTGTAACTTGGCTTGCGGGTGCAGCCTTGCTTGGAGCAAATTTTGTAGCTGCATTTACCTTGCAGCCTGCTTACGCAGCTATCGGTATTGGTGCTTGGCTTGGTACCGTCATGCTGTTTAATGTTTGGGTGTTGATATGGCCTAACCAGAAAAAGATACTGGGTATTGTGGCTGCTACTGATGAGGAAAAGGCCAAAGCTAGGCGCGTGGCATTTCTGGCATCACGAACCAACACGATGTTGTCTATTCCCATGCTGTTTTTCATGGCGAATGGTTTGACACACAAAGCATTAATTGGCCTGTAGTCGTTAAAGATATATCAATAAACGGCGGCCGATGCCGCCGTTTTTGTTTTTGCAATTTGAGATAAGAAGTCTGGAATTTACATGTCGCAACACCTGATGAATACCTACTCAAGACAGCCTGTGACTTTTACACATGGTCATGGTGTCTGGCTTTATGACCAGCAAGGCAACAAGTACCTGGATGCATTGTCCGGGGTTGCTGTAAATGGTTTGGGGCATGCGCACCCCAAGCTGGTGAGCGCGATTAGCGAGCAGGCAGCAAAGCTGATCCACGTTTCCAACATTTACCATATTGCCGAGCAGGAACGTCTGGCTGACAAGCTGTGCGAAATCTCGGGGATGGATAAGGTATTTTTCTGTAATTCCGGTTGTGAGGCTAATGAGGCTGCAATTAAACTGGCTCGCTTGTATGGCCACCAGAAAGGTATCGCCAATCCGGAAATTATTGTCATGGAAAAAGCTTTCCACGGCAGGACGCTGGCTACTTTGTCAGCTACTGGCAACCGCAAGACACAGGCCGGTTTTGAGCCTTTGGTCAGTGGTTTTGTGCGCGTACCATTTGATGACATTGATGCCGTTAAACAGGTTGCTCAGCATAATTCCAATGTGGTGGCTGTGCTGGTTGAGCCAGTGCAGGGCGAAGGTGGTATCAATATCCCGCATGATGCCAAGGCTTATCTGGAAGAGTTGCGCAAGATTTGTGATGCTAAAGGCTGGCTGCTGATGCTAGATGAAGTGCAGAGTGGTATTGGACGTACCGGTACTTGGTTCGCTTTCCAGCATACTAATATCAAGCCTGATGTCATGAGTCTGGCCAAGGGTTTGGGTTCTGGTGTGCCTATCGGCGCGTGTCTTGCACATGGTCCGGCAGCTGATGTCTTTACCTATGGCAAACATGGCTCCACTTTTGGGGGTAACCCGCTTGCCACTGCGGCCGGTTTTGCTACTCTGGAAACCATAGAGCAAGATGGCTTGTGCCAGCATGCCGAGCAGATTGGTAACTGGATAGCCAATGCATTCAAGGCAGAGTTCAGCGATGTTGCAGGTGTTGTGACCGTGCGCAATGCGGGCCTGATGATAGGTATAGAACTCGACAGGCCTTGCTCTGAACTGGTTAAGCAGGCGCTGGAGGTCGGCATGCTGATTAATGTGACGGCAGATACGGTAGTGCGTTTGTTGCCACCTTTGGTAATTAATCAGGCGGAAGCGCAGGAGTTGGTGAGCAGGCTGGCTGCACTGATCAAACAATTTTTAAGTTAGTTGATGGCATTATGGCTATAAAACATTTTTTACAATTCAATGATTTGAACCGTGATGAGTTCGAGTATTTGTTCGAGCGTACCCGCTGGATCAAGGAGCAGTTCAAGAGCTATAAGCAATATTGGCCCCTGACTGACCGTACCTTGGTCATGATCTTCGAGAAGGCGAGTACTCGTACCCGTTTGTCTTTCGAGGCGGGCATGCAGCAACTTGGTGGTTCTGCCATCTATCTGAATACCCGTGATTCTCAACTTGGGCGAGGTGAGCCAGTGGAGGATGCGGCGCAGGTGATATCACGCATGAGCGATATTGTGATGATTCGCACCTTCGAGCAGGAGATTATCGAACGCTTTGCGTCGAACTCGCGAGTGCCTGTCATAAATGGCCTTACCAATGAATATCACCCTTGTCAGATTCTAGCGGATATCTATACCTATATTGAGCATCGCGGCCCAATACAGGGCAAGACTGTGGCCTGGATTGGCGATTCTAATAACGTCTGCAATACATGGCTGCAGGCAGCGGAAGTCTTTGATTTTAATGTGCATGTTTCTACGCCGCCAGGTTACGAGGTAGAGCTGGAGCGGGCTGGCTTGTATGGGACTGATCATTATGAGGAGTTCTCAGACCCCATGGAGGCGGCAGTTGGGGCAGACCTTGTTACGACTGACGTCTGGACCAGCATGGGTTTTGAGGCTGAAAACGAAGAGCGCATCCGCGATTTTGCGGATTGGCAGGTAGATGGCGAGATGATGAAGGTTGCGGCCAAGGATGCGTTATTCATGCATTGCCTGCCAGCCCACCGCGGTGAGGAAGTGGCTGCGGAAGTGATTGATGGGCCGCAAAGCGTGGTATGGGATGAGGCCGAGAATCGTCTGCACGTGCAGAAGGCACTGATGGAGTATCTGCTGCTCGGTAGAGTCGGGTAGTAATCTTGGATAAAGGCAGTAGCGAACTTTCGAATCACATACTGCCGGTGGCAGCCACCATGGTGGGTGTTTGTATGACAGTTATTTCTGTCATACAGCTGGCACCCAAGGATGCAGTCTCTTCATGGGCAGACAAGCTGCTGGCACTGAATAGTCTGGTCTTTCTGGTGAGTACCATGTTTTCTTACTGGTCGATTCGCCACAGAGACGAAAAGCAGGCTGAGCGTTATGCAGACAGGTTTTTTCTGCTGGGCATGGTAATGATGGTATGTGTGAGTTTTTTGGTGGCGTTTGAGTTGTTTACAGATTAAAT
>CAYXMC010000084.1:0-6975 GCA_964466095.1 uncultured Methylophilaceae bacterium
ATGTTGTTGAAGAAAACAAAGATGTTAAAACACCCACTGTGGCTGGAGGTGCCGCAGCTGAGCCACAGAAAGTACGCAATGCTACAAATTGCTCCGTGGTGATCAGAACTCCAAATGATGTGCGCCGCAACAAAGATACTTTGGGTACCACATTCAGTGATAACCCTATCATCAGTAAGCCAGCAGTCACAGATTGGCTACAAGAAGCCTTATTGAATATGAATAAAGAAGGCTTGAATACATCACTTGCCAGTGAGGCTGAGTCTGCTCCATCTACAGGGGTCACTTATGTTTCTACTGATTTGGAGAAAGTTTATGTATGGTTCCACGGAATGAATATACAGAGCACTCTGGTAGCTAATGCAAGATTGAAAACAGGGGCAGGGCCTGAGGTTCAGCATCATTACCGTATAGTAAGCACCAAAGCAAATTGGGCGAGTACAGATTCTGAGTATGTCACCACCCTGAATATGGCTGCTAGCCGCCTTATTAAGCAGATCGCTAGTGATATCGAAAGACAATGTCAGGCTAAAGTTGATTTACAAGTCAAAAATTAAATCAGAAAACTCGTAGGAAGCACACTCTGTTTTGACAGCTTTCTATGACAATAAAGCCTAGAAGTTAGGCAAAACTAGTGGTGCTGGTGCTTGAGTAACTGGTACCTGAACTTGCGGCACTGGCAGACGATACTGAGCGCGCAACACTGATGGCGCAACTGCAAGAGATTGTCCGCATCCACCAACTTAAATCATTGCCTGTAGATTGAGTCCTCCATGAACCCAAATACCCAAACCACGATTCTTGAAGCGTTTAATGGTTCTAACGAAGGCCGGTTACATTTTGGGGAGGTGATAGGTCTGCTGAGTCAGGCGGGTGTTGAATCTTATCAAGTGGATTACCGCGCGCAGCGTGCCACCTATTACACACCTGCTGGTGAAACCCATACGCTTGATCTGGCTGAACCAGCAACCGCAATTGCCCTTGAGTTCGATACAGCGGCGCTGGTCGAGGTCATTCGCGCAGCACAACGTGGAGAAGTGATGTACCCACAATTCAAGCCCTTATCTCAAAGGGCCGGTTGTATTGGTTATGTGGTCTGGATAGCCGGGCGGCATGTCACTTATTACGGCCGCAAGGGCGAAACCCATATCGAGAAGTTTCCTGACTAATCGAAATTGAGTGCTTACAGCACCACCGCCAAGACTAGTGGCATGACCATTAGCGAGGCAAGATTGCCGATGAGTACCACAGCAGCGACTTCATCCGGGTGTTGGTGGTAACGCTCGGCAAATACGTAGTTGATCATGGCCGGTGGTAGCGCGCCGTAGATGATGAGCATGGCTTTTTCCTGACCATCCAAGCCCATTAATGCTGCAATCAGCCACATCAGCAGTATGCCGCTGAGTGGCCGCACAACGGCGCCCACCATGCCCGTGTGTATGGCTTTGGGGTGCGATTGGGCGATGCGTATGCCCAGCGCAAACAAGGCTAGCGGGATGGAAACATCACCCAGCATCTTGATGCCTATGCGCAGCGGTTCCCAGATTTCGATATGGTAAAAACTTGTGACAAGCCCAGCCATGGCGGCAAGGATGACGGGGTAGCGCCAAACATTCCACCACTTGGCATGGTGATCCAGATACCAGTTGCCGAAAGAGAAGTGCACAAGATTGGTGACCACGAACATCACCACGCCAGCGGCCAAACCCTCCTGCCCAAAAGCCAGCACAGCGATGGGCAAACCCAGATTGGCGCTATTGCAAAACATCGTGGTCGGCACCAGCACTTTATCTGCAATGCCGCTGATGCGGGCTACCAGCCAGCCGATCAAGCCACAGCCAACGATCATCAGAAAAGCGCCGATGGCAAAGGCCTGATGACCAACCAGATCAAACGAGCGGTCTGCCAGCGCGGAGAACACCAGCGCAGGCACAAAGATGTCCATGTTGATCTGGTTGGGCGTGGATAAATCCATGGTGCGCCCCCTGCCGTATATCCAGCCTATCAAGACGATGGCGAATACCGGGAAGACGATGGAGAGGATGCGTAGCAGGCTGACAGATTCGTTCAAGGTGATTTTCCTGAATATTTGCCGGCAGGTTAGCACATATGGCTGGATAGGCAGAGAGCGTGCCTGATGAAAGTGATTGTTAATTAATAGCACGAAAATGAGAAGGGGAGCGGTAACTCCCCTTTGATATGGCAATGCTCAATGATTTGAGCTGGCTACTTTTTATTTTTGCGTGGGTCATCCGCTGGGTTGATATAGCTGATATCCCATGGGCCGGTGGCAATCAGTTCGACGATGGCCTCTTCATCTGTTGTCCAGACGTAATGGGAGTGGCCTGCCGGTAGCACGAAGCTGTCGCCAGCGTTCAGTATCTCGCCATGTTTTGCATCGAAAGTTTTGCCCATGCCATTACCCAGTTTCCCGCTGAGTACGGTAATGACTTCGGTAAACGGATGGGTGTGCGCGGGGATGGGGTAATTGGGCGGGAACTTCAATCGCACAATAAATACGCCGGCTTTTGTTGGGTCGCCAACCAGTAACGCACTCTTTGCACCTTTAGGAAGGATAGCTTCGTCGTTCCATTTCAGGGTTGCGTTGCTGAAGGATTCCATCTTGTTTGCACGCATGCGTTCGATTTTGTCGCTCGTAGTCTTGTCTTCGGCAATCGCTGTATTTGCGAATACCGCCATCATTGCAACTACCAATAAAGTTTTCATGAATCCCTCCTTATACAGGTCTGTATATTCGAGAATGCATGATGCCTATTAACTTGGGTGGATACCGTGGTCATAACCATGAAACAAAACTCAGGATATTCATGAATACGGCATACGTGATTTTGCCGTGAGCGATGGCTGCTATAACAGTTTATGGGCAGGTGACAGACCTTACGCCTGCCTTGCTACTGCGAATTGACGATGCTGTAGCCAGCCGCCCGCCAGGCATCTATACCACCCGCCAGTGGGCGCACGTTGTAATAGCCTTTGGTCATCAGCGCCTTGGCGATCTTTGCCGCGGTGACTTCGTTCGGGCATGAGCAATAAAGCACCACGGCATCGTCTTCCTGTATATCCAGTTTGAGTTGATCCAGCGCCTCTAGGGATACGAACTGTGCGCCGGGAATCCAGCCGTCTTCTACCAGATGCGGCGCACGGGTATCCAGGATGACAGGTGGGCGACCTTGCTCCAGCAGGCTATTGAGGTCTTCGACACTGATGCGGGCCATGCGTAAATCCTTGAGAAAACGATAGCGCTCCCACCATTTGGAGGCAATGAAAGCCGCCAAGGCTACCAAGACCAGTAAAGTGCCCCATTTACCCATTTCCATCAGGATATTGAGCAGGTCATCAATCGCGGAGCTGAACACAGAGCCAAGCCATAAAGCCGAGCCTGCCCACAAGGCAGCACCGATACCATCCATGATGAGGAACACCCAGTAGCGGGTGCCGGAAGAGCCAGCCAGCGCGCTTGAGATGGAGGCAAAACCGGGAATAAACTTGCATACCAGCAAGGCAGGCGGGCCGATTTTAACGTAGAGCGATTCGGTCTGACGCACGCAGGAGTCAGGAGATAGCGAGATCTTGCAGAGCTTGCCCATCACGCGCTTGCCAAACTTGCGCCCGGCAAAATACCAGAAAGAATCAGCAAGGATGGCGCCAATCAGGGCAGTAGCCAGTAGCGTAGCCAGCGAATATTGGCCGGTGCCAGCCAGTGCACCTGTGACCAGCAATGTGGGGTATGCGGGGATGGGCAGACCCATCTGCTCCAGAAACACATTGATGAACACGATCAGCAGGCCAAACTGCTGTAGCAAATCGACGATATAACTCATGAGTGATCCCTGCTTTCCTGTTGCATCACATTGTAATCTTGCTGCCGGCAGATACGCTTGCCCGGCAGCAAAAAGGGGCTTGCGCCCCTTTGCTGATTAATTAAACCTTATTACTTGCCCGCATTCAGCGCGTTGTACGAAGTGATGAGGTTGCGGTAATCCGGAATGTGGTTCGAGCACAAGGCAGCCAGACCTTCGATATCATTGCGCCAATCTCTATGTAATTCACAAGCCACGCCAAACCATGTCATCAGCTGGGCACCGGCGGCTTCCATACGGCGCCAGGCAGCATCACGTGTCATCTCGTTGAAAGTGCCAGAGGCATCAGCCACCACGAAGACTTCGAAGCCAGCTTCAATCGCAGAGAGTGCGACAAAGCCTACACAGACTTCCGTTACTACACCAGCAATAATCAGCTGCTTCTTGCCAGTAGCCTTGATGGCTTTAACGAAGTCTTCATTATCCCAGGCGTTGATCTGACCGGGACGGGCGATATATGGCGCATCCGGAAACATTTCTTTCAGCTCTGGCATTAGCGGGCCGTTTGGACCAGTCTCAAAACTGGTGGTGAGTATGGTCGGCAGATTGAAGAACTTGGCTGCATCAGCCAGCGCGAGCACATTGTTCTTAAATTTGTCAGGGTCGATATCACGCACCAGAGAGAGCAGGCCTGCTTGGTGATCCACCAGCAATACTGCTGCGTTATCGCGATCGAGACGTACATATGGCTTAGTCATGGTTATTTCCTTTCAAGGGTATCAAGTTTTAAATCAATTAAAGTTAGGGTGTTACGTTATGCCGCTTGTGCTACAAAGCGGCCATGGTTGTAGTCATCAATCGCTTGGTCGATTTCTTCCCAAGTATTCATGACAAAGGGGCCATGGCCTACCACTGGTTCATTCAGCGGCTCCCCGTTTAACAGCAACAAGACTGTGTCTTGCTGGGCTTCCAGCACCAGCTCGCTACCGGCGCGCTGCATCACAGCCAGCTCGGATGGGCGTATGGTGTGCACATCACCAGTACCTACTGCACCATGCAATACGAAGATGGCAGTGGTATGTCCTTCTGGCAGCTTGAAGGTGGTGGTGCTACCAGCATTGAGCCTTACATCCCACACATTCATGGGGGTGAAGGTATGCGCTGGACCTTGCTTACCTGCATATTCACCAGCAATCACACGCACTTTGCCAGCATCATCTGCCAGTTGAATCTCTGGAATCTGCGCGCTGGTAATACCCTGATAACCGGGCTTGGTCATCTTGTCCCTGGCAGGCAGGTTGACCCACAGCTGAATCATCTCGAACGGGCCGCCGTTGCGGGCATAGTCATCGCCGTGATATTCCTCGTGAATGATGCCCGCACCAGCTGTCATCCATTGCACATCGCCCGGGCCTATGGTGCCGCCTGCATTGGTGGAATCGTGGTGGGAGACCTGACCGTCATAAACGATGGTGACAGTCTCGAACCCGCGGTGCGGGTGCTGGCCTACGCCACGGCGTTGCTCGGTTGGCTCAAAGCGGGCTGGGCCAGCGTAATCCATAAGCAGGAAGGGAGACATTTCTTCAGCGATATCGCGATAAGAAAAAATGCTTTGTACAGGAAAGCCATCGCCTACCCAGTGATTGCCGCTGCTGCGTTTGATGAATGCCAGTTTTTTCATGATCTGCTCCTTGTTTCAATCTCGCGTTACGATGGTTCACACTATAGGCACATGACTTTTATGGCACTAGATGGTTAAATGTGAAATTACTTTTCATTTAAATGAACAATAAAGCCCGAGCTATGGATTTCAACGAAGCAGCGGTATTTGTAAAAGTGGTGCAGGCAGGCAGTTTCAGCGCTGCGGCAAGGCAGCTAGGGCTACCAACATCAACCGTCAGCACACGCGTGGCAAGACTAGAGCAGCGGCTGGGCATCACGCTTTTGCAACGCACTACCAGACGGCTCAGCCTAACAGAAGCAGGCACGGCTTATTATCACCATGCATCCATGGGCTTGAGCTATATGCTGGAGGCAGAAGCCGCCATAGATGAAGCGCGCCAGCAACCACAAGGCAGGCTCAAGATCACGGCACCTGCGGATTTGGGTGATAGCTTGCTGGCCGGCTTGGTAGAACACACTCAGCGCGAATATCCGGCACTGGAACTGGAGCTGCTGCTAACGGATCGCTATATAGACCTAGTGGCAGATGGCATAGATGTGGCTATCCGCACAGGTGAGTTACGCGATTCGAGTCTAGTGGCGAAATCACTCGGCGTCATACGCTGGGAAATGTTTGCCAGCAGGGATTACCTGAATCAGGCAGAGCGACTGCTAGAACCACAGGATTTGCATGCTCATCATTGCGTTCAATTCACCCCGCTGGGGCGCGATGCATGGGACTTGAGCAGTGACCACAACCACATCATCATCCCGCTGCGCGGGCGCATGCTGGCCAATAGCATAGGCGTAGTGAAAGCCATGGCAATCAAAGGGCAAGGGGTGGCTCTGCTGCCAACTTTTATCTGCAAGCCGGAGCTGGCCTGTGGCGATCTGGTGCACGTGCTGCCGGGTTGGCGCGGCAAAGCTGATCCGGTGCATCTGGTGTACCCAAAACAGCGATTCATGCCACCCAAGTTACGCGCTTTTATTGACTTGGCGCAGGCTGAATTGAAATCTTGGTTCAACGATGAACCAGCAAAAAATCTATAGAAAAACCAGACGAAAGGTAATCAATACCCATGAG
This sequence comes from uncultured Methylophilaceae bacterium, assembly GCA_964466095.1. Classification (GTDB taxonomy): domain Bacteria; phylum Pseudomonadota; class Gammaproteobacteria; order Burkholderiales; family Methylophilaceae; genus CAYXMC01. The sequence goes on from CAYXMC010000084.1 coordinate 6,568, forward strand.
TAAAGATGCAATCCAGAACGGTGCCAGTGTTGTAATCACCCACCATGTGAGCGAAGCCAAACAAGCAGAATATGAACAATGGCTAACCGAGATAGGTCCGCTATGCCGAGCCTCTGCTGGTTTGCTGGATTGGCACATCATCCGTCCTATCCGCGGCTTTTCCGATACTTATTCCGTAATGATTCGCTATGAGACGGAGCAGCACCTGAAACAATGGATGGAGTCCGCAGAACGCAAACGATTGATTGCCAAGGTACAGGGCCTGCTCAGTAGTCCGGATGAATACCAGATTAAAAGTGGACTGGATTTCTGGTTTGTGCCGCAAGGTGCCAATCCCAAGCTGCCTGTGCGCTGGAAGCAGTTGTTGATCACGTGGTCTGCCATTTACCCGCTGGTGAGCACCATACC
>CAYXMC010000085.1:0-6740 GCA_964466095.1 uncultured Methylophilaceae bacterium
CATCATTTCCATTTCAATCCGCTTTTCTGCGGCGACCACACGAATCTTGCGCGCATAGGGGCTATTAAGGGTGTAGAGGAGTTTCATATGTTTTGATTATTAACATGAATGTGCTGCATTATAATGGAAATTATGAATACTTCCTTGCCTGCACAAAGCTTAACGCCCGCCCTGATCGCCGAGATCAAACGGCAAGTATCCCAAGCATTGGTAGAAGACATAGGCACAGGCGATCTCACTGCCCGACTGATTCCTGCCAGCCAGAACGCAGAAGCGACAATCATGAGTCGTGAGGCGGCAGTCATCTGTGGTATACCGTGGGTCAATCAGTGCCTTTCTCAAGCCGCCCCGGACAGCGAAATTTACTGGCTGGTCAATGAAGGCGAGCAGGTAGCTGCTAACACCAAGCTATGCCACATCAAAGGCAATGCCAGAGAAATGCTCACCGTTGAGCGCTGCGCACTAAACTTTCTGCAAACACTATCAGCGGTAGCTACACAAACACGCGCATACGCCACAGCACTTATGGGCACCAAGGCGGTCGTGATGGATACTCGCAAAACCATACCGGGTATGCGCTTGGCACAGAAATATGCAGTTATCACGGGCGGCGGTCGCAATCAGCGTATAGGACTGTTTGACGGCATACTGATCAAGGAAAACCATATTGCTGCGGCAGGCAGCATTGCTGCCGCCATGGAAGCAGCCAGAGCCTTGCAAGCTGGCGTCAGCATTCAAATAGAAGTCGAATCGCTGGATGAATTGCAACAGGCACTTGCTGCTGGCGCAACATTGATCCTTCTGGACAATTTCGATCTGCCATTATTACGGGAAGCCGTAAAACTTAACCATGGTCGCGCCATTCTGGAAGCATCTGGCGGCATCACACTGGATAACATCCGTGATATTGGCTTGACTGGTGTCGATCGCATATCAGTTGGCAGTTTGACCAAAAACATACATGCTATCGACTTATCCATGCGTTTTCATGAATCATAAGACAAAAAGGCAAAGATCATGAGCAAAGCAGCATCCCCGGTAAAACTCGCAAGTGGCCCGCTGACACTGGGCGATGTGCTGCGTATGCTGGTCAATGATGGAGTGGTTGACAAGACTCATGCCGAGCAACTTTACAAAGACCGAAAACTCGATAGTTCCAACGTACACCCGCTAGTTGTAATAGGCGAACAAAAATGGAAAGACCTACGTGCCCCTAGCCGCAACCTCACAGTAGAATCATTGACCATGTGGCTGGCAGCCAGATGTGGCCTTGATTACTATCATGTGGACCCATTGAAACTGGATTTCGGATCAATCTCGCAAATCGTTTCCAAAGCTTATGCAGAGCGGCTAAAAATCATGCCGGTCAAAGTTGCCAACGGCGAGGCCACAATCGCAACGGCTGAGCCTTTCCTCACCGAATGGATTCCAGACCTTGAGCGGGTACTGCGCATGAGCATCAAGCTGGTACTTGCCAATCCGCTTGAAATCAGTCGCTACCTGCCTGAAATTTATAATCTTGCTAATTCCATCAATATTGCCAACACGGCAAAAGAAGGCCAGATCGTTGGGGTTCAAAATTTTGAGCAACTGGTAGAACTAGGCAAAAACAAGAATCTGGACGCCAACGAACAGCATGTGGTGAACATTGTTGACTGGCTGTTCAAATATGCATTCGAGCAACGCGCCAGTGACATTCATCTTGAACCCAGACGCAATATGGGCATCATGCGTTTCCGTATTGATGGCGTATTGCATCAGGTTTACCAATTGCCTTCCAATATCATGAATGCGATCACCAGCCGTATCAAATTGCTAGGACGCATGGATATGGTGGAAAAGCGCCGCCCGCAGGATGGTCGCATCAAGACCATCACTCCCGAAGGCTCGGAAATCGAACTTCGACTTTCCACTATGCCTACAGCTTTTGGTGAAAAGCTGGTGATGCGTATCTTCTCACCAGATATTCTGGTTAAAGATTTCATACAACTGGGTTTCTCTCATGAACAGGCGAATACCTGGGAACATTGGACACATGCGCCTAACGGTATCATTTTGGTAACTGGCCCAACGGGCTCAGGTAAAACCACCACCCTATACTCAACCCTCAAACAGCTGGCCACCAGTGAAGTCAATGTTTGTACAGTAGAGGACCCGATTGAAATGGTGGAACCGGCATTCAACCAAATGCAGGTACAAGCTAATATCGGCCTCATGTTTGCCGATGGCATTCGCACTTTGTTAAGGCAAGATCCAGACATCATCATGGTAGGTGAAATTCGTGATGTGGAAACCGCAGAAATGGCGATTCAGGCCTCACTCACAGGCCATCTCGTACTATCAACACTACACACCAACGACGCTCCATCTGCCATTACCCGCCTACTTGATCTGGGGGTACCTGCTTACCTCATTCACTCTGCATTGCTGGGCGTGATGGCACAGCGCCTGGTGCGAACCCTCTGCGCTAACTGCAAAAAACCCACTCCCATCACTCAACAGCAGTGGGATGAAATTGTCCGCCCATGGAAACTCCCAAAACCCAAGGAAATTTATGTTGCAAGCGGCTGTCTGGAATGTCGAAACACCGGCTATCGTGGCAGAACCGGCATTTATGAAATGCTCACTCTCAGCCAAGGCTTGAAAAAATTGATTACCAATGAAACAGATCTGTCCAAGGTCAAAGAACTTGCCTATCAGGAAGGATTGATTCCGCTAATGATCAATGGTGCCGAGAAAATAGCAGCAGGACTTACCACAATAGAAGAACTGTTGAAGGTTGCTCCACCACCGATCGATGACTGAGCACAAGCTCTCCACACCCCTCCATCACTACCCGCTAAAATTCAAAACTTATAAATAGTTACGACTTTTTGCCTTGACCATTTTTGCCCAAACAGTTACTGTTTAGGGTTCACAAATTACCACCAAAAACAAGCAAGACTTATGGAAGACCGTCAGAATCAGATCACGGGTGCCGAAATCATTATCCGTTGCTTACAGGAAGAAAACGTTAAGTTCGTTTTCGGATATCCAGGCGGCGCGGTTCTCAATATTTACGATGCCATATTCAGTCAGGACGTGTTTAAACACGTTCTGGTTCGCCACGAACAAGCTGCCACACACGCAGCCGACGCCTATGCACGCGCCACTGGTGAAGTCGGCGTCGCATTGGTGACCTCCGGCCCTGGTGCAACCAATGCCGTTACCGGTATCGCAACTGCCTACATGGATTCCATCCCAATGGTTGTGATCAGCGGTCAAGTACCCACACCAGCGATTGGCATGGACGCTTTTCAGGAAGTCGACATGGTTGGCGTTACCCGCCCATGTGTAAAGCACAATTTCTTGGTCAAAGACATCAAAGATTTGGCAGTGACTATGAAGAAGGCATTTTTTATTGCCGCTAGCGGTCGGCCCGGCCCTGTAGTCGTTGACGTGCCCAAGGACATTACTGCGCAATATCACGATTTCTCTTACCCCAAGACGATAGAGATGCGGTCTTACAACCCAATCCTAAAGGGGCATTCAGGTCAGATCAAAAAAGCAGTCAACCTGATTCTCAATGCAAAACGCCCTATGCTTTATACCGGCGGCGGGGTTGTATTGGGTGATGCGGCAGACCAACTGACCAAGCTCACACGCAAGTTGGGTTATCCAATTACCAACACACTGATGGGACTAGGGGGTTACCCTGCTACTGATAAGCAGTTCCTCGGCATGCTGGGCATGCACGGCACCTATGAAGCCAATATGGCTATGCAAGAGTGTGATGTACTGATTGCAATTGGTGCGCGTTTTGATGACCGCGTCATTGGCAATCCTGAGCATTTTTTCAGCAAGCAACGCACAATCATCCATATCGATGTCGACCCGTCTTCAATCTCCAAGCGCGTAAAGGTTGATATCCCTATCGTTGGTCACGTCCAATCAGTACTCGGCGAGATGCTTGATCTGTTGGAAGCTGAATCGGCAAGACCAAACGAATCAGCGGTGGCTGAATGGTGGAAGCAGATCGAACAGTGGCGCAGCAAAAAGTGCCTGACCTACGACAAATCCAGCGAAATCATCAAGCCTCAATTTGTCATTGAAAAGCTGTGGGAAGTAACTAACGGAGAGGCATTTGTGACATCTGACGTTGGCCAACATCAGATGTGGGCAGCGCAATATTACAAATTCGACAAGCCGCGTCGTTGGATCAACTCTGGCGGCCTTGGCACTATGGGCGTTGGCTTGCCTTATGCTATGGGTGTACAACTCGCGCATCCAGAAGCTCAGGTAGCCTGTATTACAGGTGAGGCCTCTATCCAAATGTGTATTCAGGAGCTTTCCACCTGCAAGCAATTTCACCTGCCAGTCAAGGTTATCACCTTGAATAATCGCTATATGGGTATGGTGCGTCAATGGCAGGAGTTCTTCTATGGCAACCGTTATTCAGAATCCTACATGGATGCTCTGCCTGACTTTGTAAAACTGGCAGAAGCCTATGGCCACGTTGGCATTCGTGTGGAAAACCCAGCAGATGTTGAGCCAGCTTTGCGTGAAGCTTTTAGTCCAAAACTGAAAGAACGCATGGTATTCATGGACTTCCTCACTGACCAGAAGGAAAACGTATTCCCCATGGTGCCGAACGGCAAGGGCTTGTCTGAGATGATTCTGGCAGAGGAACTGTAAGATGAAACATATTATTTCCCTGCTGATGGAAAACGAGGCAGGTGCACTCTCACGTGTTGCCGGCTTGTTCTCGGCTCGCGCCTATAACATTGAATCACTGACCGTAGCCCCTACCGAGGATCCTACGTTGTCACGTATGACCATCGTCACCTCCGGATCGGATGAAGTGATCGAACAAATCATCAAACAGCTCAACAAGCTGATAGATGTTGTGAAAGTACTGGACCTCAACGATGGCCGCTATATCGAGCGCGAACTGATGTTGGTCAAGGTCAAGGCAACAGGCGCACTACGCGATGAAATGAAGCGCATGTGCGACATTTTCCGTGGTCGCATTATTGATGTTGCCGATGGTAGTTACACCATAGAATTGACAGGTGATGGCTCAAAGCTGGATGCCTTCCTAGAAGCTATGGACAAAACCGTGATACTGGAAACTGTACGTACCGGAGCATCCGGTATTGGTCGCGGCGACCGTATCCTGAAAATTTAATGCATTACTAGAGAATTATTCTGAAGGAAATCAAATGAAAGTTTATTACGATAAAGACGCTGACCTCTCTATCATCCAGAAGCTGAAGGTCACTATCGTTGGCTACGGTTCCCAAGGCCATGCTCACGCACAGAACCTGAAGGACTCCGGCGTTACCGTTACTATCGGCGCACGTAAAGATGGTAGCTCCTATGCAAAAGCTGAGAAAGCTGGCCATACTGTTAAGGAAATCAGCGAAGCCGTGAGCGGTGCCGACGTTGTAATGGTTCTGCTGCCAGATGAAACCATGGCTGGCATATTCCACGCCGAGATCGAGCCCAACCTGAAAAAAGGTGCTGCCTTAGCTTTCGCCCATGGCTTCAACATCCACTACAACCAGATTGTCCCAAGCAAAGACATGGATGTGATCATGATCGCTCCTAAGGGCCCGGGGCATACAGTACGTTCCGAATACGTCAAGGGCGGCGGCGTACCATCCCTAATCGCGGTTTATCAGGATGCGTCCGGTAAAGCCAAGGACATCGCTCTCTCTTATGCTGCGGCTAATGGCGGCACCAAAGGCGGCGTAATTGAAACTGACTTCCGTGAAGAAACCGAAACAGACTTGTTCGGTGAACAGGCTGTACTCTGTGGCGGCGCTGTGGAACTGGTCAAGGCTGGATTTGAAACTCTGGTAGAAGCCGGCTATGCTCCAGAAATGGCCTATTTCGAATGCCTGCACGAACTGAAACTGATCGTAGACCTCATGTATGAAGGCGGTATTGCTAACATGAACTACTCAATCTCCAACAATGCTGAATACGGCGAATACGTGACCGGCCCACAAGTGATTAATGACGAGTCACGCTGGGCAATGAAGGAAGCTTTGGCGAATATCCAGAACGGCGAATACGCCAAACGCTTTATTCTGGAAGGCCGTACCGGCTATCCAGAAATGACAGCGCGTCGTCGCCTGACTGCTGCCCACCCAATCGAACAGGTTGGTGGAAAACTGCGTGCAATGATGCCTTGGATCAGCAAGAATAAATTGGTTGACCAATCCAAGAACTAATTTGTGACATCAAGTCACAAGTGATCAGGGGGCAAGGCATTGATGTCTTGCCCCTTTTTAATTAGCTTTCAGGATTTATAATTCTGCAATCCTCCAGTTGAGTACCTATTTTGAAAACCCCTTTGTCCGTTTCAATACAACACATACTCCCGAAACGCCTGATGACTATTTTGGCAGGCAAGTTTGCTGGCACTCGGTGCGGCAGCCTAACAACAGCTGTCATCAAATGGTTTATACGTCGCTATCAGGTCAACATGAGTGAAGCGGCCAATCCTGACATTAACAGCTACAAGACATTCAACGATTTCTTTACCCGTGCACTGAAACCGGGAGCACGAACTTTTGCCGAGAGCCGTTTCATCTGTCCGGTTGACGGCGCAATCAGCCAATTCGGGAAAATAAAGGATGGCCAGATATTTCAGGCTAAAGGTCACCAGTATTCAACACTGGCCTTATTGGGTGGCAACGCTGAACTTGCAGAGCAATTTATCGCTTGGGCGAAAAGCCGTGTTCAGTATGAGA
>CAYXMC010000085.1:6750-6964 GCA_964466095.1 uncultured Methylophilaceae bacterium
GAGTCCCAAGGATTATCACCGTATACACATGCCATGCGACGGCAGATTAAAAAGCATGACCTACGTACCTGGAGATTTATTCTCCGTCAACCCTGCTACAGCTCAGGGAATTCCGGGACTTTTTGCCAGAAATGAGCGCGTGATTTGTGAATTTGATTCCAAATCAGGTAGTTTTGTTCTAGTGCTTGTAGGCGCAACGATAGTTGGCAGCATG
>CAYXMC010000086.1:0-6885 GCA_964466095.1 uncultured Methylophilaceae bacterium
GATGATTTTTTCAGCTTCTTCCACTCCCTGTTTCTTCAGGCTGGAGAATAGCTGCACGGTGCAGTTACCCCAAATCTCGTTCAGTTCTTTTTTCACGGCTTGCAAGGTCTGGTTGGCTGCATTACGTGACAGCTTGTCCGACTTGGTCAGCAAAACATGCACTGGCCTGCCGCTAGGGCAGAACCAGTCAAGCATTTGCCTGTCTAGTGGAGTTAGCGGGTGTCGGCAATCCATGACAAGTACCAGAGCGGTGAGCGTTGGTCGATTGCTCAGGTAACTTGAGAGTGTCATTTGCCAATGCTTGCGCATGGCTTCAGGTACTTTGGCGTAGCCATAGCCCGGCAAGTCCACCAGATAATGATCCGATCCTACGCTGAAAAAGTTGATTAGCTGCGTACGCCCCGGCTGTTTGCTGACGAAGGCTAGTCGATTATGGTTTGCCAGCGTATTGAGTGCACTCGATTTGCCGGCGTTCGAACGCCCTGCGAAAGCTACTTCGACGCCTGTGGCGGGTGGCAGGTCTCGCAAGTGGTGGGCAGAGATATAAAAGGTGGCATTCTGGAACAAGGGCATAGGATTTTCCGGCAGGTTTGAGCGTGGTCTCCAGTCAACTGACATCCAAGCGTAAGCTGGGGAGGTTTTCTTCACACTGCATTGATGAGTCGCAATTGTATGTCATTACTGCAGAAAGGGTGAAATTGCTACCACGGGGTGGCAATTTTCGATAAAATGCCAAGGATAATTTTGATAACTTGTTAACTGCCATCTAAGTTTCGTTTCCCGATGCGTAACCACGACTTAGAAGTTTTTGTTTTGAGGACTGAATAATGAATTTTCGTAATATCTTTGCTCTGGTATTGCTTGCGATCAGTGCGACATCCGTTCAAGCTGCAGGTGATGCTGTCAAAGGCAAAGCAACTGCTAGTACTGTCTGTGCAGCCTGTCATGGTGCTGATGGCAATAGCATGATTCCTATGTATCCCAAGCTTTCTGGTCAGCATCCAGAATACATCGCCAAACAATTGGCAAATTTCAAGTCTGGTGAGCGTAACAATGCGATTATGGGCGGCATGGCTGCTGGCTTGAGTCCAGAAGACATGGCAAATCTTGGTGCTTACTTCGGTTCTCAGGTCAATAACGGAGGCACTGCCAAGACCAATGGAGCTGGTTCAGTAGGCGAAAAGATTTATCGTGGCGGTATCCTTGGTGTAGGTGTTCCTGCTTGTGCTTCTTGCCATGGCGCGAATGGTGCTGGTGTGCCAGTGCAGTTCCCACGTCTCGCTGGCCAGCATGCCGATTATACTGTAGCCCAGTTGAAGGCTTTCCGCGCTGGTGAGCGTGCTAACGATGCCGCCAAGATGATGCGCATGATTGCAGCCAAGTTGAGCGATCAAGACATGGCAGCTGTCGCTGATTATATTCAGGGTCTGAAGTAACCCAGTCTCTGACAATACGTTGGTTATAAGGGTGGCATGCGCCACCCTTAACTTTTTTGGCAACTCGTCTCTACGTCGAATGTCTCAGCACCTAATTCATTGACAGGTAGTTCACTTGAAATCGGCTCCCACATTCTCCAAACAGCTTTATGACTTGTTGAGTTCCATGCGCTTTGCAGTGAGCGTGCTGGTGGTTGTGGCTATTGCTTCGGTGATTGGTACAGTGCTCAAACAAAATGAGCCATATGCCAATTACATCATCCAGTTTGGTCAGTTCTGGTTTGATTTTTTCAATCTGCTGGGCCTTTACGATGTTTACCACTCCGTGTGGTTTCTATTGCTGCTGCTCTTTCTGGTGGTGTCTACCAGTCTGTGTATTTACCGCAACAGTCCGCAAATGCTGCGCGATCTCAAGACTTATCGCGAAAGCGCTACCGAGTCCTCATTGCGTGCTTTTGGCCATCAGGCGGAGCTTTCAAGTGCCATACCCGCCAATCAGCTTGATGAGCAATTGCATGGCTTCTTGCTGGCACGTCATTTCAAATTCAAAACTGTGCATCGTGAAGATGGTAGCCGTCTGATTGCAGCCAAGGCCGGGAGTTATCAGCGTCTAGGTTATATTTTGACACATACGGCAATTGTGATTATCTGTGTAGGCGGCCTGCTGGATGGAAACGTGCCTTTCAAGGTGCAGGAATTGCTGGGCTACAAAAAAGTGGAAACACTCGATATTCCCGAGTCTGAGGTTCCGCCCGAAAGTCGACTTTCAGTCGCAAATCTCTCGTTTCGCGCGAATATGACGCTACCCGAAGGTAGTAGTGCCAACGTGGCTTTTATGCGTATGCGTGATGGCTATTTGGTGCAGGAACTGCCATTTGGTATTGCACTCAAGGATTTTCGTATCGAGCATTACGCAACTGGTCAGCCAAAGTCTTTTGAGAGTGATCTGGTTATTCTGGATCCTGAGCTGAAAGCGCCACTGGAGCGCACGATCAGTGTGAACCATCCTTTAATTTACAAAGGCATCGCTATTTACCAATCCGATTTTCAGGATGGCGGTACCAAGATGGCCTTTAATGTTTGGAGCCTGTTTACCGAACACGGCAAGCCTGCATTATTGAATGGGGTGATTTTCAAGAAAGTGACGCTGGGCGAAGGAGAGGGAGCGCTCACCGTTGAGTTCAATGATTTCCGCAAGTTCAACATCCTCAACCTCTCTGCCGATGGTAAGGGTAAGCCGCATAATGTGGGCCCGAACGTGACCTTCAAAGTGCGTGATACACAGGGGCAGGCAAGAGAGTACGTGAATTACATGCAGCCTCTACAACTGGGCGGCACCTATTATTTTGTTTCTGGTATGCGAGAAACCCAGCAGGAAGATTTCCGATACCTGCGTATCCCGGCTGATGACGATTTGTCTATGGATGGATTCATGAACCTTCGTGCTGTGCTATTCGATTCGGCGTCTTATCGCCAGATAGCGCAAAGACTGGCGAATCAGGCACTGGCAGAAAGCCGGCCAAGTGCAGAGATCACCAACCGATTTGTCGAGAGTACAGCACATCTACTCTCAGCCTTCGCCAAGGGTGGCTATACCAATGTTGCCGAAATGATAGAGAAGTCGGTGCCTGAAGCAGAGCGCGAAAAAGCGGCACAAACCTATATCAAGATCATCAATAGCGCGGCATTTGAAGCCTATAACCTGAGCCGTGAGCGTGCAGGCAAAAAGGCGGCAGAACATGATGAGGCGACGCAGACATTCATACAGGACAGTATGAATGCTATGAGTGACCTGTTCTTTTACGGCGCGCCTTTCTACTTGCAGATGAAAGACTTTGAACACAAGGAAGCCAGCGGTTTGCAGCTGACCCGCTCACCAGGTAAGAACTTGGTTTATTCCGGTTCCTTGTTGCTGGTGCTGGGTATTTTTGCCATGATTTATATACGCGAACGCAGAATCTGGCTGCTGGTCAAACCTCAGACACAACAGATATTGTTTGCGATGTCTTCAAATCGCAAAAACCGTGATTTCGATATTGAATTTGTACAGTATCGCGAGTCTCTTGAGCAGTTATTGCAGCCACAGGCTGCGGCTAGCTAAACTTTAGGAAATATCATGAGTACAGCCACCATACATCAAGCGCCAAAGTCCCTGTTCAAGCAACTAGTCTGGCAGGATTGGCTATACGCACTTCTTTTGTTGGCCGGGGCAATTTTTGCCTATGGCAAATATTCCGAATACATGGATGTCTATGAAACAGGCTTCTTGTTTGGCGCAGTTGGTGTATTTAGCTGGTTGGGCTGGCAGTGGAAGCCTATACGCCTACTGCTGATAGGCGTTGCTGCTATCAGCTTGTTTTCGATTAGCCTCTATCACGCTGATCTGGAGCGTGCCAACCAGGCATTTTTGTTGAAGTATCTGATTTCCAGCCAATCTGCGATTATGTGGATGAATGTACTGTTTGTGCTGGCGATGCTGATTTACTGGTTTGCCTTGTTCGCGCGCGCTGATTTTGCAGGTAGATTCGCCAGTGGCTTGACCTGGAGTGCTGTTTTGATGGGCTTTGTCGGGCTAATGGTGCGCTGGTATGAGTCATATCTGATTGCACCGGATGTTGGACATATTCCTATTAGCAATCTGTATGAAGTCTTTATCTTGTTTTGCCTGATTACTGCTTTGCTTTATCTGCATTACGAGTCCCGTTATGCAACACGTCAATTGGGTGGTTTCGTATTGTTGGTGGTTAGTGCGGCAGTGGGTTTCATACTCTGGTACACATTTGACCGTCAAGCCAATGGGATTCAGCCTCTGGTACCAGCCCTGCAATCGTACTGGATGAAAATCCATGTGCCTGCCAATTTCATCGGCTATGGCGCTTTCTCTCTCGCTGCCATGGTTGCTAGCGCCTATCTGCTTGCAAGCAAGGGGATTCTTGCTTCCAGATTGCCCTCATTACAGATACTTGATGATTTGATGTACAAGTCAATTGCCGTTGGTTTTGCCTTCTTTACCATTGCTACCATACTTGGTGCTATGTGGGCAGCCGAGGCTTGGGGCGGTTACTGGTCTTGGGATCCCAAAGAGACTTGGGCGCTGATTGTGTGGCTGAATTATGCGGCCTGGTTGCATTTGCGTTTGGTCAAAGGTTTGCGTGGTGTCATGCTCGCATGGTGGGCACTCATCGGCTTGCTGGTAACAACCTTTGCGTTCCTTGGGGTCAATATGTTCCTCTCAGGCCTGCATTCCTACGGCGCGTTGTAACTTAGGGCTGAATTCAGGATGGCGTGGTTATCCTGAAACGTACCTCACCATCGAGATTTTGCGCCAAGCTTAGTTCGTAGCTGCGGCGAGAAGCTTGCTTGGCAGCGTGATATAAGCCTATACCCAAACCGTTCTCTGAGCTGACATGCTTTTTGAATAGATGTTCTGCAATCGTAGGAGGAACGGGGTGGCCACTATCAACCACGTCAATTTTCAAACCTTCATCCAGTAAGATCTCGGCTTTGATGCTGATGCCTGACTGGTTTCTGGCCTTGTCGATGGCGTTCTGCAACAGATTATCCATTACGCTGTCCAGTACTTCTGCATCGATCTCGATTTTTTGCAGATGCGGTGCAATAAATTCAATCTGGCTGTGAGCATAGCGTTGTTTCAGATTATCCCACCAAACACTCAGTTTCATTTGGCGGACGTCTTCTGTTTTTGGTGCGTCGAGCTTATCCAGTGTCAATGCCAAGCGCTGATTGAGCTGGGGCAATTGGCGACGTATGAGTGCAAGTAACCTCTCATTATCTTCTTCCTCGGTCTGCGCTGCTGCTGAACACAGGGCGCTCATGGATTGCACCAGATTCTTGATGTCATGGGTTAGTCTGGCCCCAGTTTCATACACTGCTTGCATATAAGTGTTCTGCCGTAGGGCCTCTTCACGTCTTTTGGCTTCATAAAACTCACCTAGGATCTGCGCCAGTAGTTTGACGTGGATGGTCAGGGCGGGGGTCAGTGGCCAGCGTGTGTATAGACGCAGGTGTAGCTCGTGAAAATCAAGATTCGCACGAAACTTGGCCGCTGTGCCCAGCTCACCCTGACTATCCGGGGTATGCCAAGCCACTCCACTTACCCAAGGTAGCGATGCGACCTCGCGCATTGCTGCCAGTGTAAATTCTTTTGGGCTGGATTCTTCTTCTGCCAATTCGGCAATATTTTTAACCCATTGCTCAAAAGGCAGTCCTACGCTCAAAAAGTATTTGGACAAAAATTGACCAATACCGCCAAACCCTGCACGGGGGTTCCATAGCCAGCTGATGCAAAACAAGGTTGCAGCCAATCCGAATAGCACTTTTAGTAGTACTTCTACATATTTTGCTTCGCTACTGGCGGCAATAGCATAACTACCTAATACCAGAATGACAGCAAGCAAAAGTAGAAGCAGGGTGTAGAAGAAATCGATGATGGGGGGGTGGCCAGTTTTTTCAGGTTCCAGTCCCGTGAATAAAATGGCTAGAGGCAATACAGGCATTAGATATTCAATGATGAACTGGCTAGCGAGAATGTCCCCGCTAGCATTTAGCAACTTTGGAACTACCCAAAGTAACAGTACAGCCAAAAGATAGCTCGCCGCCAGTAGGTATCCAAAGCGGGTGCCCCGTGATTGGGTTGAGAAAACTCTACCACCCAGCAAGCCAAAGAGACCGCAAATCCAGAACGCGATCATCCACCAGTTGACGAACAACAGCATGACTAGCGCACCCGAAAGAAAAAGAATGGCTGCGGGAACGGAGAGTCTTTCCTTGGCTCGCCATATTGGTTGCCAAAGCAAGAAAAGGCCATAGTGGCTAATCAGCAGAGCTTTTTGTAATGGAGTGTTGAACCCCCATAATAAAAGCCCATGCAGGCTAAGAAGCATCCAGCCCAGAGTCCATTGATGGCCGGAGACAAATCTAAATGTGCTGTTGAGAAACTTTTGCATGATGAAAAATAGAATACTTCACCTTAGGAGGGTGGTGTTGAAGAAATGGCAAACTAGTCGATTATTCAACACCACATTTTGTACTTTCAGGTAGAAACTCCCAAAAAGTGTGAACTAGTTAACGAAATACGACCGATCTTGAGCTTGGCATGAGAGTTGCACATATGCACTCACGAAAGTTTCCCTTCTGGGGCTTAACAAAAACAAGTAACTGAAGTACTTGATATAGAAGGATAGCATAATGAAAAAGCAAACAGGTTTTACGCTGATTGAACTGGCCATCGTGCTGGTGATTATCGGCTTGCTCTTGGGCGGTGTGCTGAAAGGCCAGGAGTTGATCAATAGCGCCAAGGTTAAAAACATGGCGAGTGATTTCAAGAACACACAGGTGTATATCTACGGTTACCAAGATAAATACAAAGCTTTGCCTGGGGATGATTCAAATGCTGTTTCGCATGTTAACGGCACAGCTGCTACAACTG
>CAYXMC010000087.1:0-6876 GCA_964466095.1 uncultured Methylophilaceae bacterium
GACAGTAGTGTTCAATGTAAGCAGAACAACTAGCACATCCACAACACTGCGATTCCAATTAGATGTGGAAGATTATCCTGATACAACTTCACCATGGGTAAACACGGCTACTTCTTGGCTCATGACTAATAACTGGTATAGATTGATTTATTACAGACCAGCTAGTTTGTATCTGCCAAGTGGCCGTACGACTTTGCCAATTTGCGCTGATAACTGTCTGATAATTAGCAAAACTGCAAGTAATGGTACAGTAAGTACATCTATCAATATACCCGGTGTGATCATGTCTGCTGGCAGATCTCTATCAGGGCAAAACCGCGCTAACGGTACGATGACGGATTATTTTGACACGGTGAATAATCAAAACGCCGAGAATACAGAAACCTTTGATGAAAGAACCCTGATTAGCACTACGTTCAATGATCAACTTAAGGTGCTTGAGCCATGATCTATAAGCACATTCAGAATGGTTTTACTCTTGTAGAAATGGCTGTTGTATTGGTCATTTTTGGCTTGGTAGTAGGTGGTTTGTTGGGGCCCCTTACCGCCCAAATCGAAAATCAGCGCAGAAGCGAAACTAAATTGAGACTAGAAACCGCAAGAGATGCGTTGTATGGATATACGATAACAAACGGCTATATGCCTTGTCCTGATAGAACTTCGGGGGGTGCAGGCACTACGTTTGATACAGCCAACGATGGAATAGAGGACTATAGCGCTGGTACTGGATTGTGCGCTGTACAGATTGGTAACTTACCATGGTCAACTCTCGCTCTAGTCAATTCTGACGATTGGGGACAAGCAATTATTTATAGTGTTACTTCAGCTTTTTCGGCACGTACTCCTGCTGCAACTTTCAGTATTACCAGTACTGGTAATCAGCGGGTTTGTAATGACGCTGCATGTACAGCACCAGTACTTACATCCACAGCAGCTGCAGTTCTTCTTTCAATGGGGCCAAATGCAGGGGCCTGTCAGATTGGCACTTGCGCAGACGAAGTTGAAAACACTGATGGAGACGCTGATTTTGTAAGCCATACGCCATCAGCAAATGGCGTTAGTGGAACAGAGTATTTTGATGACATGGTGCTGTGGATATCACCATCAGTATTAATCAGTAAAATGGTGACTGCAGGTCGCCTGCCTTAGTGTTTTTGCAATGAACGACAACCAACTCCTGCGGTATAGCCGCCATATTCTGCTTCCCCAAATCAGTTACGAAGGTCAGGAAAAACTGGTAAACAGCCATGCGCTGGTGGTTGGTGCCGGTGGCCTGGGCTCGCCTGTGGCGCTTTATCTGGCAGCTGGTGGTGTTGGCAAGCTCACTATCTGTGATTTTGATACGGTGGACCTGACCAATCTACAGCGGCAGATTGTTCACACTACCCAGTCGGTCGGCATCAATAAGGCCCAGTCAGCCAAGCAGATGCTGCAAAGTCTGAATCCAGAAGTCAGTATCCAGACCATTGAGCAAAAATCTACAGAGGAGTCATTTACTGCTTTAGCTGCAGAAGCAGATGTGGTGATTGATTGCTCTGATAACTTTAAGACGCGTTACACGCTTAATCGTATCTGCGTGAAACTCAAAAAACCATTAGTTTCAGGTGCGGCCATTGGCTTTGAAGGGCAGCTGACAGTTTTTGATATGCGTTCAGATGAAAGCCCTTGTTATCACTGCCTGTTTCCAGATTCCGGGTCAGATGAAGAAATGCGTTGCGCGGAAAACGGGGTATTTTCACCACTGGTGGGGATGATAGGCACTGCGCAGGCGGCTGAGGCAATGAAGTTAATGGCAGGTATAGGCCAGAGCCTGCAGGGGCGTCTGCTATTGCTAGATGTACTTTCCATGGAATGGCGCACCATCAAGCTCAACAGAGACCCCGCATGCAAGGTTTGCAGTAACTCACTGCCGCTTTAAGTGACAGTGAGTTAAACCAGAACGGTTATTTCTTGTTGCCGCCGGGGCCAGCCAGATACCAGACAATCAGCCCGACTACGGGGAAAACCAGCACAACTGCAATCCAGATAGCCTTTTTGATTGCCTCAGCAGAGCTTTGAAAAATTTTGATAATGGCGTAGATATCGCCAATCAGAACCAGAAAACTAATCAGTGCGCCCATGTAGTACTCCCTTTGTTTTGATTAAGAAACTATTTTCCGCCAACCAGTGACTTCACTGCGCTGACCACATCTCCCGGCATAACCACAATCTTGCTGTTGTCTGAGGCAGACATTTTCTGCAAAGCCTGAATATAACGATCGCCCAGCAAAAAAGTGGCCGAGCTATTGTTTTCTTTTACCGCTTCGGAAATCAGCCGTATGGCTTCAGCCGATGCTTCTGCGGCTACCTTTTGAGCTTCTGCATCTTTTCGTGCGGCTTCCAGTCTTGCTTCCGCATTCAGAATCAATGACTGTTTTTCCCCTTCAGCGCGTGTTACCACGGCCACACGCTCACGCTCTGCAGAGGCTTGTTGTTCCATCGCGTGCTGCATGTTAGGTGAAGGTTTGATATCCTGAATCTCAACGGATTTAACGGTCAGACCCCAGTCTGCCGCTTCATCTGCAATGGCTTCTTTCAGCTCGGCCTTGATACGGTCACGCGAGGTCAGGGCGTGGTTAAGATCCATACCGCCGATGATGGAACGCAGACTGGTTTGCACCATATTGCGCATGGCTTCGTGGAAATTGTCGATACCATAGACCGAGCGTTCGATATTGGTGACCTTGATGAAGGCCACGGCATTAGCAAGGATTACCGCGTTGTCACGGGTAATCACTTCCTGCTCGGGCACATCCAGAATGATATCTTTGGTGGTGACCTTGTAACTCACACTGTCAAAAATCGGGATGATGATGTTCAACCCCGGCGTAATCACCGCATGAAATTTGCCCAGGCGCTCAACCACCCATTCTTCGCCTTGCGGCACGATACGTATGCCCTTCCAGAGAATGATGCCAACAATGACGATTAATCCAATCATGAATTCAGACATGATGTTTACCTTATGAAATTGATCAAATGACTTTTCTAACGCGCAGGCTGTTGCCTTCTACGCTTACAACTTCTGCCTCGCTACCTTCTTCTATGAGTACTTCGGACAAGGCTGTCCATTCACGACTGCCCATCAAGCCTTGAGTGAACTGAATGCGGCCGTTTTGTCTGGGGCCAGCAGTCACAATAATGGTGCCGACACGGCCGATTTCCTCGCCTTGGGACTGGCCAACCTTGAGTGCTGGCTTGGGTTTGTAGGTGGCTTTCCATAGGCTGAGTGAAGCGATGGATAGGACTGCAAAAATCAGATACTGGTAGGCATGAGGGATATTGGGGAAGAGGCTGACAATCAGGCTCATGCAAAGGCCAGCGACACCAAACCACAGTACATAAAAAGTACCCGTAGCCAACTCAATTGCCAGTAATACCAAACCTAGTACTCCCCAAGCCCAAACGGGTTCCAGCATAGGATGCTCCTTAAACAAGTTGCTGACATGCTAGCAGAGCTTGTTACAGGGAACCAGCCTCATGCACGAGACTCATAGCTGAGTCTTGGGAGAACAAACTTGCAAGCCCCTATTCATATCGTCTGGTTTAAGCGGGACTTACGTATTCATGATCATGCGCCATTGCTAGAAGCGTGTCGCTCAGGGCAGGTATTGCCTGTTTTTGCATGGGAGCCTGCGGTGGTCGGGGCTGAAGATTTTTCTCGCCAGCATCAGCAATTTGTTCATGAATGTCTTGCAGAACTTGATCTTGCTTTACGTGGGATTGGGTTGAATTTGCTGATCTGGCCTAGAGGCATGATGGATTGTCTAACTACGCTACGCGCTCAATATCAGATTGCCGGGATATGGAGCCATGAAGAAACAGGCAACGGGCAAACTTACCAACTTGATAAAGCAGTAGCCGAGTGGTGCAGAGTGCACGGCGTAAGCTGGATTGAGTTCTCGCAAAACGGCGTTGTGCGCAGGTTGAAAGATAGAAATCGTTGGAATGGCTATTGGGAGAAGCGCATGGCAGAGCCTGTGCTGCCTGCTCCGTCTGATGTGCTTGCGGCGCCTGCTCATGCCGTTCCGCAAACGCCTCTACCGCTTGCTTCTGGTCGGGACAAACCATTGAGGCAGCGTGGCGGCAGAACAAATGCGCTTGAGTTATTTGAGAGTTTTTTGCAGGGTCGGGCGGCCAAATACCGGCCATGTATGTCCAGCCCGTTGACAGCAGGCAGCAGTTGCTCACGCATCTCGCCTTATCTGGCTTGGGGCACGCTCAGTATGCGTGAGGTAGTTCAGGCAACGCGAGCCAGACGGTTAGCCTTGAGAGATTTGGGGCCAAATGCGCCAAAAAGCCTGCTCTCCGGTTTGACTGCTTTTGAGAGCCGTTTGCATTGGCATTGCCACTTTATGCAAAAGTTAGAGAGTGAGCCAGCGCTGGAGTTTGAGAATCTGCACCATGCCCATGATGGTATCCGGGAAAGTGCGCTATCTGCAGCCGAGCAGCAAAAGCGCCTGCTGGCATGGCAGCAAGGCGAGACTGGATGGCCATTGATTGATGCCTGTATGGCCATGCTACGAGAAACAGGTTGGCTGAATTTCCGAATGCGGGCGATGTTGATGAGTACTGCCTCGTATCTTTACTGGCTGCACTGGAGAAAGCCCGGCTTGCATTTGGCACGTGAGTTTCTGGATTACGAGCCCGGTATCCATTGGCCGCAAGTGCAGATGCAGTCAGGCACTACAGGAATTAATGCACTGCGTATCTATAACCCGGTGAAGCAGGCAAAAGATCAGGACCCCACAGGCGCATTTGTGCGCCACTGGCTGCCGTCATTACGGCAGGTGCCAGATACCTGGATATTTCAGCCATGGTTGATGCCCGTCAATCTGCAGCAACGGGCAGGCTGCATGATTGGTCGGAATTACCCCGCCCCCATTCTTGAAATTGAATCCGCCACGCGGGAGGCGCGCGCCAGATTGCTGCAGGTGCGGAGAGATGCCGAAGCAAAAGCAGAATCGAGGCGCATAGTGGTTAAACATGGCTCTCGCAAAGGCATGCCGGGTAGCGTTCGAGACCATCAGGGGAATGAAATTCAAGCCAAGCGCCAGCAAAACAATCTTTCTCAACTCTCACTGTTTGAATAATGCAAAAACTCAATTTGCCATGTGATCGCGCAAGCCGATTAAGCTACATACGGACGGTTTTCCCACATGCTCCGGGGCCTGATCTGCCGATTGAATGGGCGGGCGGCAGGGTGAATGCCATGAAGCGGCTATCAGAGGTAAAAGCTGCCAGTTATGGAAAAAATCGAAATTTCCTGAATGGTGATGTCACTCGTTTATCAGCCTATCTTCGCCATGGCTGTATTACCCTCATAGAGGCAGTGCAATCGGTGCGTGACCGGTTTGGCGTCAGTGCAGAAAAGCTTTTATTTGAATTTGCCTGGCGGGATTATTGGCGCCAAGTCTGGCACCACAGGGGGCATGACATTTTTTCCGATATGGAGCCACCCAAAGTAAAACTGCATCGGAAGCCACTAGAGACTGAGGTGCAAGAAGCGCAGACCGGCCTGCCTTGTATGGATGCTTTCATCAACGATTTGGTCAATACCGGCTATGTACATAATCATGCAAGGATGTGGCTCGCGAGCTATCTGATCCACCATCGCAAAATTGATTGGCGCGCAGCCGCGGATTGGTTTGAGAGTTATTTGCTGGATGGTGATCTGGCTTCTAACAGTCTTTCCTGGCAATGGGTAGCTTCAACTTTTGGCAGTAAGCCTTACTTTTTTAACAAGGAAAATCTGTCCAAGTACAGCCAATCGAGATACTGCGCTGATTGCCGAGTTAGTTGCCCATTTGATGCGGACTACGAAACCTTGCAAGCGCAATTGTTTCAGCCTACAACCGGGCCTGCGAAAGTGTATCCAAGCACTGGCATCAAGCTCAAACAGGTCACTAGAGGCAATCAAGCCGTGGTGTTGGTGCATGATGAAATGTTGTCTGCGGCTCACCCACTCCTGCATTTAGCGGGCCGCAAACTATTCATTTTTGACCCTCAATTACACGGCCGCTGGGCTCTGCACCGATTACAGTTTGTTGCTGATTGTCTGATAGAACTTGAAGATGTTGAAGTCTGGCATGGCGATATACCAAGCGTACTGGAGAGTTTGCAGGTGGCTGAGATCAAAACTCAGGAAACGCCAGATCTCTGGTTGAAAGCCTTGCTGTCAGGCTTTGCTGTGGAGTATGTGCCGGAGGTGAGTATTCATACAAAGAAGCTATTACCTTCTGATTTGAGAAGGTTTTCAAAGTACTGGCAGAAAGTTGGCCCTGAAATACTCTCGGGTTGATTGAATTCCTGCGCCTCATGGCATTAAACTGCAGGGAATACCAACAGGGAGATGTCATGGGAATTATCGGCTGGATTGTACTGATTGTTATCGCAGTGTATTTCATCATGGTCTATAACAGCTTGGTCGGCATCAAGAATAATGTGGCCAAGGCATGGGCGAACATTGATGTGTTGTTAAAACAACGCCATGACGAATTGCCCAAGCTGGTGGATGCCTGCAAGCAATACATGAAGCATGAGCAGGAGACTCTGGAGAAGGTTATTCAGGCGCGTGCGCGGGTGGCCGATGCCCGCGAAAGCCACAATATCGCTGCACTTGGCGCCGCAGAAGGTGCTTTGAGGACGGGGCTAGGCAGTCTGTTCGCTTTGGTCGAATCCTACCCTGAGCTGAAAGCCAATGAGAATTTCATTCACTTGCAATCCCGAATCACTGGTTTGGAGAATGCAATTGCAGATCGCCGAGAGTTTTACAACGAATCAGTGAATATCAACAACGTGCGCATTGCACAGTTTCCAGATCTGCTGGTAGCCAAG
>CAYXMC010000088.1:0-2125 GCA_964466095.1 uncultured Methylophilaceae bacterium
GGGTGGGGTTTCAGCCAGTTTTGCCATGTTGGGGGATGTGATTGTGGCCGAGCCACAAGCCTTGATTGGTTTTGCCGGACCACGCGTGATTGAACAGACAGTGCGTGAAACCTTGCCTGAAGGTTTTCAGCGTGCGGAGTTCCTAGTAGAGCATGGAGCAATCGATATGATTATCGATAGGCGGGAAATGCGCGACAAATTAGCAAACCTGCTTAGTAGCATGATGCGTTTGCCTGCCATTAATTAATTCCCAAAATAATGTCCGATTCCCTATCCCTGCCAGCAAACTTGGCAGGATGGCTTGCTTATATTGAAGCCTTGCATCCCAAGTCCATAGCCATGGGCCTGGACCGTGTCCTCGAGGTTAAAAAGAGGCTGGATCTTAATCCGCAGTTTCCTATCATCACTGTAGGTGGCACCAATGGCAAAGGTTCAACCTGTGCCATGCTTGAGGCTATATACAAGCAATGTGGTTATCAGGTCGGGTGTTATACGTCTCCACACCTATTGCGGTACAACGAACGTGTTCGTATCAATGGGGAACCAGCAACAGATGAGCAGCTTTGTGAAGCTTTTCGAGCCGTAGAGCTTGTGCGTGGTGATACCCAGCTTACCTATTTTGAATTTGGTACTTTGGCTGCTGTTTGGTTGCTGATGCAGCAGGGACTGGATGTGGTTGTGTTAGAGGTAGGACTAGGCGGCCGACTTGATGCAGTCAATGCATTTGAACCGGATTGTTCTATCGTTTGTAGCGTCGATCTAGACCATATGGAGTTTCTTGGGGATAACCGCGAAAGCATAGGCTTCGAGAAGGCGGGCATATTCCGTAGAGGTAAACCGGCCTTATTTGGTGAGCTTAATCCGCCTTTGACTTTGCTAAAACATGCAGAGGAGATTGATAGCCAATTATATCTTTTGGGCAAGAATTTTGACTTTGAGCGAGAGGGAGATAAATGGATGTTCCGCTTTGCTGATGTTGAATATGCCGGATTACCTTTGCCAGCGTTGATTGGTGATTTTCAACTCTTTAATGCTTCATGTGTCTTGGGGGCTGTGCATTTGCTGAATCACCGTCTGCCAGTTCAACCGGTTGCAATTGCAGAGGCTTTGCGCCATGTCAGCCTGAATGGACGTTTTCAGCAAGTCTCCGAAACGCCTCATATTATTTTGGATGTTGCACACAATCCACATGCTGCAACAGCATTGGCAAAAAGTCTGGCGCAAGCAAGAAAATGTCAGCAGACCAGAGCTGTATTTTCGATGCTGGCTGATAAAGATATCCATCGTGTAATTGAGCTGATGGTGCCGCAAATCGATGTCTGGCATATCGCTCCAATTTTTCACCCGCGTGCAGCAAGTTTGCCGCAAATGTTGGAAATGATTCGAAAGGTCGATGCTGACGCTCAGATAGAAACACATTTAGGTATTGCCGATGCCTATCGTCAAGCCTGTCTAGAAGCCGACGAAAATGATAGAATTGTAGTGTTTGGATCATTCTTCACAGTAGCTGAAGTTCTACAACTTAACACATCATCCGCAGACTAAAAGTTAGGAAATTTGATGCCTTCAGATCAGTTAAACGACCAAGAGCTTCAGTTTAAAAAGCGCGCTCGTAGGCGCCTTGTTGGAGCGATAGCGCTGGTCTTACTGATGATTACCATTTTGCCTATGGTCTTGGATGATCGCTCTGCAAAAACTCCCGGCCAGGAAATCGCGATTACCATTCCAAGCCAGGAGGGCGGTGAGTTCACTTCTAAAGTGATACCAGTACCAGCTCAAGGGTTGCCGCAAGATACGCAAAAAGCTCCCCCTTCAGTAGAAGCTGAATTGCCACCTCCACCAGCCCAGATACAGCCAGCACCAGTACAACTGGAAAACCCCATCAAACCATCCGCACCGACTCAAGCCGTTACCGAATCCCAAGTAGTGGACCCAGTCAAGCCAGAAGTTAAACCCGTTGCAGTGCCTAAACCTGCTGAGCCGCTCAAATCAGCTTCACAACCTGCTGTAAAAGCTGTTGAGGCTAAACTAGCTGAACCCAAGATAGCAGATGCCGAAGTCAAAAAAGACAACAAGGTCAGTGGGACAAATGCAAACGGGTTGTACTCTGTGCAAATTGGTGTTT
>CAYXMC010000088.1:2135-6875 GCA_964466095.1 uncultured Methylophilaceae bacterium
AACAAAAGCTGAGTGGCAAAAGTCTCAAGTCTTATACAGAAAAACTTGATACGCCCAAAGGCGAGAAGATCCGCCTACGCGTTGGACCTTTCAAAAGCCGTTCTGAAGCAGAAGCTGCGGCCTTGAAAGTCAAGGAGTTGGACCTTGCCGCGATGGTAGTCAGTAACAAATAGCAAGTTTTTAGCGAGTACTGATGACCTCATTTGATTATGCTGTTCTTGCAATACTGGGAATTTCCCTGTTGGTCAGCATGATGCGTGGGTTTGTCCGTGAGATATTATCTTTAGTCAGTTGGGTGGCAGCTTTTTTTGTTGCCAAGATTTATACACTGCAGTTGGCACCATTGCTGCCGGAGTCTATACCTAACGAGGCCTTGAAATTTATGGCGGCGTTCCTCATCTTATTTATTGCTACATTGTTGGTGTGTAGCCTGCTCTCGATAGCGTTGTCGCACATATTTAAAAAAGCTGGATTGACTTGGCTTGATCGCTCATTAGGCGCTGTCTTTGGGATTGTGCGTGGTTTGGTGATTATAGGTGTGTTGGTTCTACTTGCAGGGTTGACCAGTATTCCCAAGGATAGCCGTTGGCAAAATGCCATGTTTAGTGCCCCTCTGGAGTTTATGGTGCAAAAAGCTATGCCATGGCTACCTGTGGATATTGCCAAGCATATTAAATACGATTAGATTGATTCTAGTCGGCTCAAACGTATTCTTTTTAGTTTTAAGGCGCTTCAATCTATGTGCGGAATTATCGGTGTAGTCGGTAAAAACCCAGTTAACCAGTTACTGTACGACGGTTTGCTTGTATTGCAGCATCGTGGTCAAGATGCTGCAGGTATAGTCACCTGTGATGGCAATACCTTTTATATGCACAAAAATAATGGACTTGTGCAGGATGTGTTCCAGACCCGACATATGCGCAGCCTGATTGGTAATGCTGGTATTGCCCACGTTCGTTACCCGACTGCCGGCTCTTCTTCAGCTGCGGAGGCACAGCCCTTTTATGTGAACTCCCCGTTCGGTATAGTTCTTGGCCACAATGGGAATCTGACGAATTCTGTACAACTCAAACAAGAGATGTTTCGTCAGGACCTGCGCCATATCAACACAACCTCTGATTCAGAAGTCTTGCTGAATGTATTGGCCCACGAAATTGAACAGACGGCCCATAGTGCAGTATTAAATTCTGATGTGATTTTTGAAGCTGTATCCGGTGTACACAAGCGTTGCAAAGGCGCTTACGCAGTCGTCGCCATGGTGGCTAATTTCGGCTTGTTGGCTTTCCGCGATCCCCACGGCATTCGTCCTCTGGTGATAGGTAAATCCGAAACCGAGAAAGGCGTTGAATACATTGTTGCTTCCGAAAGTGTTGCACTGGATGTTCTGGGATTCAAGTTGGTGCGAGATGTCGAGCCTGGTGAAGCTATTTTTATTGATATGGATGGCAATTTCTTCTCCCGTCAATGCGCCGAAAACCCAAAACTTACCCCATGTATCTTTGAGTATGTATATCTAGCTCGTCCAGACTCCCTGATTGATGGAGTGTCCGTTTACCAGACTCGTTTGCATATGGGGGAAAGTCTGGCAGAAAAGATACATCGCGAATGGAAAGATTTGCAGATTGATGTGGTGATCCCTATCCCGGACACCAGCCGCCCAAGCGCCCTGCAATTAGCTAATGCGCTGAACCTGACATATCGCGAAGGGTTTATCAAAAACCGCTACATTGGTCGCACTTTCATTATGCCAGGCCAAGCTTTGCGCAAGAAGTCCGTACGCCAGAAACTGAATCCGATTGGGATGGAGTTTAAAGGCAAGAATGTACTGCTGGTAGATGATTCAATTGTGCGTGGTACTACTTCGCAGCAGATCGTCCAGATGGCGCGGGATGCAGGTGCTAACAAGGTGTATTTTGCTTCAGCTGCGCCTCCAGTCCGATTCCCGAATGTCTATGGTATTGATATGCCGACCCGTAACGAGTTATTGGCAACTGGGCGTACAGATGAGCAAATATGCAAAGAAATTGGTGCCGATGCTTTGATTTATCAGGATTTGGATGCACTGGTAAAGGCTGTTCAATTGAGTAACCCAAATATCAAAGTGTTTGATTGCTCGTGTTTCGACGGAAACTATGTGACCGGTGATATTGATGAAAACTATCTGAGCGCGATTGAAGCGGCCCGTGGTGAGGGTGAGCGCCAGAAGAAACCAGCTAATTCCACGACACAGATGGATCTTAATCTTGTTTCGTCTGAAGAACCGGAAGAGGAAGCTGCCTAACTCAGGGTTGACCGAATGGCAACTTGGGCCTAAGATTCATTACAGCGCTGATTTGAGCGAGTCTTGATACCAAGACCTACTCAGCTTGCGAGCGCATAATAAATTCAGCTAAAGCGAGTAAGAAACCCGTTTTGGCTCATTAATTTAGCAAAGCGGGTTTTTTTACGCCCGTATTTTGAAGCAAAGGAACTCAACATGACACAAGAATGGCTACCAGAAACACTGGGAGTGCGCGCCGGTACAGAACATACGGAATTTGGGGAAAATTCTGAGGCAATATTCCTTACTTCCAGTTTTGTTTTTCAGAATGCAGCACAGGCTGCGGCCAGATTTGGGGGACAGGAGCCAGGCAATATCTACTCGCGTTTCACCAACCCGACTGTGACTATGTTCCAAAACAAGCTTGCCGCAATGGAGGGGGCGGAGTTTTGCGTGGCAACTTCCAGTGGCATGTCTGCGATTCTTGCATGTGTCATGGGCTTATGTTCGGCTGGTGACCATGTAGTGGCATCACGCAGCATTTTTGGTACTTCTGTGCAGTTGTTCAGCAACATCCTCAAGCGGTGGGGTTTGGATACGACTTTTGTTTCCCTGACTGATCCGGATGAATGGCGGGCAGCCGTAAAATCGAACACCAAATTATTTTTTGTCGAGACCCCATCCAATCCTTTAACGGAGGTTTGTGATGTTGCTGAGCTGGCGCAAATTGCACATCAGGCAGGTGCATTACTGGCTGTAGATAATTGCTTTTGCACTCCAGCCTTGCAGAGACCAATTGATTTGGGTGCTGATATTGTGATTCATTCAGCAACCAAATACATCGATGGGCAAGGAAGGTGCCTAGGTGGTGCAGTATTGGGCAAGAAAGACGTATTGGAGCCGGTTTATGGTTTCTTGCGTACGGCAGGGCCAACCATGAGCGCATTCAATGCCTGGGTGTTTTTGAAAGGTCTTGAAACCCTTCATGTCCGCATGGAAGCTCATGCCAAAAATGCACTGGCACTTGCGCAATGGCTGGAAGTGCAGCCCGGAGTGGAACGTGTCTATTACCCGGGGCTAGCCTCACACCCTCAACATTCACTGGCGATGCGTCAACAGAAGAGCGGTGGAGCTATTGTCTCTTTTGACGTGAAAGGCGGCAAGGATGCTGCCTGGAAGCTGATTGATGCGACCAAGATGATCTCGATTACTGCCAACCTTGGTGATGCCAAAAGTACGATCACGCATCCGGCGACTACTACGCATAGTCGCGTGAGTGCTGAGGCGCGTGCGGCGGCTGGTATTGGCGATGGCCTTGTGCGTATTGCAGTTGGTCTTGAGCATATTGAAGATCTCAAGGCGGACTTGGCGATGTTAAGCCGCTAAAAATTGGCACTTTTCGCAAGCAGGTTTGTCACTTAAATAAGTGATGATGTTATTGCATTGCTTTTTTCAATCAAAAAGGAGTAGCTGCATGAGCTTAAAAGATGCTTACCTCGATAAATTGAAAGCACAGTTAGACGAGTGGTCTGCTGATATTGACAAGCTGGAGGCCAAGGCCAGAAATGCCGAGGCTGATTTGCGAATTAAGTATGATCAGGAGCTGACTAGACTGAAAGAAAAGAAAGAAGAAGCCAGAATTAAATTAACCGAGTTGAGGAATGCCAGCGAAGAGGCATGGCTGGAACTTAAAACGGGCGGAGAAGAGGCCTGGGACATTATCCGCAAAGCTTTTGATGAAGCGCGTCACAAGTTTTGATGGAATAGGGCAATAAAAAACGGGGCTGAGGCCCCGTTTTTTATTGCTATTGCTTGAGGATTACAGATCCTTGGCGTTATCAGCCAGATACTTGGCAACGCCTTCAGGTGAAGCGTTCATCCCAGCCTTGCCTTTTTTCCAGCCAGCTGGGCAGACTTCACCATGTTCTTCAAAGAATTGCAGGGCATCTACCATGCGCAGCATTTCATCAATGTCGCGACCCAGTGGAAGATCATTCACAACCTGATGTACGACAACGCCATCCTTGTTGATGAGGAATGAGCCGCGATAGGCTACACCGCCATCCGCTTCAACATCGTAAGCCTTGCAGATGTCATGTTTGATATCTGCAACCAATGGATAACCCACTTGGCCGATTCCGCCCTTGTCAATTGGGGTGTTTTTCCATGCCAGATGTGTGAAGTGGGAGTCAATGGATACACCAATAACTTCAACGCCACGCTTCTTGAACTCTTCAAGACGATGGTCAAACGCGATTAGCTCAGATGGACAAACAAATGTGAAATCCAGTGGGTAAAAGAAAATGACCGCTGGCTTGCCTTTAATGTAGGAAGACAGGTTGAAGTCTTCTTTGATGGTATTGCAGCCCATTACCGCAGCAGCAGTGAAATCTGGTGCAGCTTTGCCAACTAATACAGCCATGTTTGATCTCCTTGGTTGTTGATATGTTCTGGAAAGCTTAATAGCGTAAATCAAGCCC
>CAYXMC010000089.1:0-6813 GCA_964466095.1 uncultured Methylophilaceae bacterium
TTTTCAAGTTGCGCGGTCTGGATAGTCTGTTTGACGGAGGCATCTTCGGCAGCCCGGATAACAAGGATGAGATACTCCGCCGGGAGATTGATAATGGCAATATTCTGATGCCAGCACTATTTATCGGAGATAGCCGTTATGACCATCAGGCTTCTACTCGTGCAGGACTTGATTTCGTTTTCCTGAGTGACTGGACAGACTTTGAATCCTGGCCGACCTATTGTGCAGAGAATCAGATCGAAATTCTGCCGAATCTGCGTAGTTTGTTTGAATAATATCGGTGTGATCAGAGCAAATTAAGATGCGTTTTACTTTTGGACACTGGATAAGACACAGTGAATTGCTTGGCAAGGATGCCTTGGAAGCCATGCTGTCACAAGGGCAGGTATTGGAACAGGATGCGCATGGTATCAAGGTAGTGAGAACGGCTGAAGGAGATATCCTCAAGATATTCCGGGTCAAGCATCTGGTCAGCAGTGCGCGTGTATATTCCTATGCACGTCAGTTTTGCCGTAATGCTGACCGCTTGCAAGTACTAGGGGTACCGACAGTTGAAATCAGGCATCTATATCATCTTGAGGATGGCCAGAAATCCGCAGTGCTCTACAAGCCCTTGGCCGGTGATACGATACGTCAGTTGGCGCAGTCCAGACAACTGGATGCGGCAGCACTGGCTCAGCTTGGCAGCTTTATTGCACAACTACATAGACTGGGGGTTTATTTCCGCTCCCTGCATCTTGGCAACATTATCATGACGCCAGAGCAGAAGTTGGGCCTGATTGATGTAGCGGATATGAGCATATATCCATGGGGATTGGGCAAAAACCGCATACGCAGGAATTTTCAGCATTTTTGCCGTTTGCGAGCTGATCTGGAATTGCTTGGAGTACAAGGGGTGCAAGCAATCTTGAATCAATATGCGCTCGAGTGTGACCTCGCTGATAGTACTTTGTTAAAGTTGATGGCTAATATACGCAAATTAGTCGTATACGAATCATAAACAATAAAACGGGACAACCCTGGTTCATGAAAAAAATTATTCAAAGTCCAGGCTTTATCAAAACGCACTTATTCGTTCTGGTTGCCTTTCTGCTCATGCTCATGCTGAATCAGGCAGAGGCTTATCGCACATTCAGCTATCTCAATCTTTCCATAGCTGGGTTGTGGGCTGTGGTTATGTTGCCTGAACTCAGTGATGACCAAAAAAGACAACTGCTTTGGCTGTTGAGTTTGCCTATGCTCTTCTCCCTGCTCAATGTAATTGCGACAGGACATCTGGCGATTACTAAAGATATTCGTCATATCTGGCAGGCGGTAGGGGTAATGTTGGGTGTCATGATGCTGGCAAGTCATTGGGATTACCTGAAATCGCGTATCGAAAACGTGCTGCTGTTTGTATTGCTTGCTTATGTGCTGAGTCAGGTGCTGGCTGTTTTCGTGTTGCGTCGGCCCCATGGCAGCATGAGCAATCCCCATTATCTGGCCTTGTATAGCAGCCTGCTGGTGCCGCTTGCATCCTATCTGCTGGTGACCAGCAGCGGACTTCAGCGCTGGCTGGCGGGATTAAGCATTCCTGTCTTGCTGGGACTTATCCTGACTACATCTTCCAGGCCAGCTTGGTTGGCCTTGATTATTACTGCCTTGGCATCTGTTTTTCTTTTGCAGGGGCGTTCGCGCTATCTTTTGTTGGCTGTGCTGGTGCTTACTCCTGCCTTGCTGTTTCTGACCAATATGGATGGTTTTGCAGATCGCTGTCGAGATCTTGTGATGAATATTGCATATGAAGAACGCGTGGTGATTTGGAAGGATGCCTGGCAGATGCAATTGACCAGTAATACGTGGCAATGGCTTTGGGGTCACGGATTGGATAGCTACCAAACTGACTTCAAGATATTCTCGCATTACCGTGGCATCATGGATTTCAATTCGCCTCACAATTCTCTGTTAGATATGCTTTATATCGCCGGTATCTTCGGCGTGCTTGGTTTTCTTGCACTTTATTATTACCTTTATAAATCACTGTTGGTGCTGCTGGCAAAGCCGCAAATGGGTTTTTGTGGTGTCATGCTGTTTGCCATGGTGACAATCAATCTTTTGATGATTTTTATCACTATCCCAACCTTGTCACACTACAACCTCTATACGCTGGCTATACTGTCTGGCTTACTGACCGCGCTCAATCGTAATCCACTCATGCGACAGACATGACTCCTGCTATTACCATCGTCATTCCCAATTTCAATGGGGCACAATTGTTACAAAAAAATCTACCTTCGGTGATCCGAGCGGCAGAACATTACGGTAATGCAACAATTAGCGTGGTGGACGATGGTTCTAAAGATACCAGTGTGGCTGTGATACAGGCGAGTTTCCCGCAGGTAAGACTGCTTCGCCATGCACAAAATCGAGGTTTCTCCGAAGCTATCCTGACCGGGGTCAACGCCGCTGAATCCGAATATGTTTTTTTGCTGAATTCTGACGTAGAGGTGGCTGAGAGCTGTCTGAAATTTCTGGTGCAATATTTTGAGCAGCCGGATACCTTTGCTGTATGCCCCTTAATCTATGAAGAGAATGGTGAGGTCAACCGCCATTCCTGGAATGTACGGCGCTATAGCAAGGGTGCCTTGCGTGCCCAGTCATGGCAGTTGGAGCAGGCATTGCAACAGGTGAAGACGAGACGTTTGCCCAACCTCTATACTTCCGGTGGTTCTATGTTGGTCAGACGCAGCATGTTTCTGGCATTGGGTGGCTTCCACCCGATTTATAAACCGTTCTACGGCGAGGATTACGATCTGGGATTGCGTGCCTGGCGTCAGGGCTGGCGCAGTTATTTCGAGCCAAGGACTAGTGTAGTGCATCAATCTCAGGGCTCAATCAAAGATAACGTCAAGCGAGCTTATGTTAAGCAGATACGTCGTCGGAACAAATACCTGCTGGAATGGATACATACCCCTGCGCTAAGACTATGGTGCTCGGTATTGCCTTTGTCATTGTGGCAACTATTGGGTGAATTGATATTGATGGATGGAGTGAATGTGCGAGGTTTTTTTAACGCCCTTGCCAGATTGCCACAAGCAATAAAGGTACGCCGAGAATTACAGGCTACACAAAAAATAGCGATACGAGATGTATTAGCTCAGTTTTGATTGCGATGTCTGGCGTAAGCGAGAAAAGTCTCAATATCTTCCGAGCAGATCAGCTCTACCACAGAAAGTATTTCGGCTTCTGGCCAGTTCCACCAGGCAGTGGCTAGCAGAGCGCTGCGTGTGGCTTCATCAAATCGCCATTTGATCTGTCTGGCAGGATTGCCAGCAACAATTGCATAAGCTTCCACGTTTCGACTTACAACTGCATTAGCGGCAATCACAGCGCCATCACCTATATTTACGCCGGAAAGTATCGTGGCGTTCTGGCCTATCCAGACATCGTTGCCTATGGTGACGTTGCCCTTGCTCAGGTTGTAATGCGGAATATGACGGGCAGTTTGAAAAAACGCAGGGAAAGGATAGCTGCTGACCCAATCAGTTCGGTGATTACCACCCAGAAAGATTTGTACATTTTTGGCAATCGAACAGTAATCTCCTATGGTCAGCGTGGTGTCATCTTCCCACTGGTGTACCTCGGGCATACCGTAGGAATGAGAGCCTATGCGGTAATCCGGATAGCGTTCGCGAAAACGTATCTGGGTGCGCTCCAGCTTACTTAGTTTCCGCTTGCGGCGTAGTTTGTCTATCAAGCCTTGCAGAGATTGCTTGATGCTTTTCTTCATTGTTTTATTAGCCCCAAAGCATTAACTACGCGGGTGGGCGATATGTCTCTCAGGCACTTCAAGTGCCCTAGCGGACATTCTCGCTTGAAACAAGGGCTGCATTCCAGCCCCAGATATTCGATGACGGCTTTGCTGTTCATAGGCGGCGTGTGGTGCGGGTCGGATGAGCCATAAACTGCAACCAATGGTTTGTCGAGGGCTGCAGCCACATGCATGAGTCCGGAGTCGTTGCTAACGATGGCTGTGCATAGTGCCATCAGGTCTATGGCTTCCCCCAGTTTGGTTTTTCCACCCAAGTCCAGGCAGTGGCCGCCAGCAAGTTGGTTGATGGTGTTAGTGGCCGCCTTGTCTTTTTCCGATCCAAACAGCCAAACCAGCCAGCCTTGCTGTAAAGCAGCTTTGGCAACTTCGGCATAGTATTCCAGAGGCCAGCGTTTGGCCTCGCCATACTCTGCACCCGGGCACAAGCCGAGGACGGGCCGTTCTGGCGGCTTTAGTCCCAATTTCTGCAAGGTATTGAGCGCATTGTCGTGATTGGCGCTCAATGCTGGCAGGGCTATTTGTTCTGCTATTGCCTGATTTCGACTAAGCCCTAGCGCTACAAATCTGTCCACTGTTCTAGGTAGTTGTTGCTTGTCCAGTGGGCGTATGTCATTTAAAAGACCGTAACGCATCTCGCCCAGAAAACCAGTGCGAATTGGTATCTTGGCAGCAAATGGCAAGAGGGCGGATTTCAATGAGTTGGTCAGCATGATGGCTTGTTGGTAGCCTTCACTGCGCAGTGATTTTCCGAAGCGCCAGCGTTCCCCCAGCGATAACTGGCCATGCTTGAAGGGCAGGGCAATTGCCTTGCTGATTTCTGGCATTCGCTCTAGCAAGGGCAGGGTCCAAGCAGGAGCGGCCACATGAAGAATGGCAGCAGGGTTGTTTGTCTTCAGTGTTTTGAACAGGCTTTGTGCCAGCACCATGTCACCCACCCAAGCTGGCCCAAGAATCAGGATTTTTTCAGGGGCCGTACTCAAGAGGCGAGTTTTTCAATGATCTTGCTGGTGCTGCGGCCAGGAACAATGTCTATCAGTTTGATTTCGCCGCCCCAGGATTTGACTTCTTTACCGCCGACTACGCCATCTTCAGTGTAATCACTACCCTTGACGATAATATCTGGCCGTATGCTGTTAATCAGGTTGAGTGGCGTGTCTTCATCAAACAGCACAACTGCATCAACTGCTTCCAGAGCGGCCAGAACACGTGCGCGATCCTGCTCATGAATGACAGGGCGGGTGGGTCCTTTTAGCGCACTCACTGAACGATCGGTGTTCAAACCCAGTACAAGTCGATCACCGGTCTTTCTGGCTGCTTCCAGATAGGTGACATGACCTGCATGCAAGAGATCAAAGCAACCGTTGGTGAAGACAATTTTCTGCCCCTTGGCTTTCCATGCTTGCACCTTGATTTTCAGGGTTTCCAGATTACAGAGCTTGTCGGTTTGGGCGGCCGAATCTTCTGAAATCAGTGCGTGTGTCAAATCCTCCAGCGTGATCGGCACAGTGCCAACCTTGCCTACTACTACCCCTGCAGCAATATTGGCCAACCTCAAGGCATCGGCAAAGCTCATTTTATGTACAAGGCCAGCTGCCAGTGTGGCAATCACTGTATCACCTGCACCGGATACATCGAACACTTGCTTAGCAGTTGCCGGGATATCCAGTACGTCCATACTGGCAATCAGGGATATGCCTTCTTCCCCGCGGGTGACTGCAAGATAGTCGAGCCCCAATTTCTTGCGTAGCTCAGTGGCTCCGGCTAGCAATTGCTGATTGGCTGACTGGCTGACGCCAACCGCTTCGGCAGTTTCCTTCTTGTTGGGGGTCAGTGCCGTAGCGCCTGCATATTTACTGTAATCCTTGCCTTTGGGGTCAACTAGTACCGGTATGGAATACTGGCGGCAATGTGTGATTACTGTCTGGCAGATTTTCTTGCCCAGCAGACCTTTGGCATAGTCGGAGAGAATGACGATGGCTGGAGACTTTGCTAATTGCGCATCAATCAATACTTGCAGGCTAGCAGCTTCTTCCTCGCTCAGATCGGAAGCATCTTCCTGATCCAGCCGCATCATCTGCTGGTGGCCGCCTAATATGCGGGTCTTGGTGACGGTGGGACGGTGGGCAGAAGCCAGCATGCCATCGGTGTTGATTCCGGTATCACTGATCATGCGGCGTAATAACTCCCCGTCATGATCTTTACCAACGCAGCCTACGATAGCAGTGGGTATTCCCAGCAAGGCAAGATTAGCAGCCACATTTGCTGCGCCACCGGCGCGCTCATTCTGCTGTTTGAGCAGGACTACCGGCACTGGTGCTTCGGGCGAGATACGCTGTACATCACCTATCAGGTAGCGGTCCAACATGACATCACCAATGACTAACGCCCAGTCATTACCATGACCGAATTTCTGGCGCACCACGTCCAGCAGTTGTGTGCTCAATTAATCTGCCTCCAGCAGTTCGCAAAGGCTGTGTCCGATAAAGATATGTGCTTCCTGGATACGCGGTGTATCGCTGGAAGGCATGATCAGGTTGTGGTCACAAATAGCTGCCAGTTTGCCACCAGTGCCACCAGACATCAGCACGGTGGTGGCACCAATCTCCTTAGCAGTCTCTATTCCGCGCAGTACGTTAGAGCTGTTGCCGGAGGTCGAGAAGCCGATAACGACATCCTGTGGCTGGCAGAGTGCTTCAACCTGACGCGAAAAAATGAAGTCGAAACCGTAATCGTTGCCGACTGAAGTCAGGATAGAGGTATCGGTTGTCAGTGCAATCGCTGGTAATCCCTTGCGCTCCTTTTTGAAACGCCCAACGATCTCGGCAGCGATATGCTGGCTATCTGCTGCGCTACCACCGTTGCCCATGAGCAATATCTTCCCGCCATTTCTCAGGCAGTCCTTGAGAAGATCTGCTACTTCGCTGACCTTGGGCAGCAAGGACTGCAGGTTGTTCATCATCAACTGGTGGTCTGCCAGTGCTTTTGAAAGATTCTGAATGTTG
>CAYXMC010000090.1:0-6738 GCA_964466095.1 uncultured Methylophilaceae bacterium
CGTTTGCTGGCACTCAATTCAGCTCAACAGCGTCAGTTGAAATTGGCGCAGAGATTGCCGGACCTGCCAGCTCAGCCAGAAATCATGAATGATCTGGAGCAGACTGCCATGCAGCAGCGTCTGGATTTACAGATTGTGCGGCTGAATACGGAAGCGCTGGCTAAACAACTGGGCCTGACCAAGGCTACCCGTTTAGTCAATGTTCTGGAACTGGGGCCTGCGCGTGTACTGGAAGGTCCGCGCAGTGAGCCATACAAGAATGGTGTGGAGATTGCATTTGAACTGCCATTGTTCGATTGGGGTGAGTCTCGCGTGGTTCGTGCTGAAGCTCGCTACATGCAAGCGCTGAATCAGGCTGCGCAGCTTGCCATCAATGCCCAATCCGAGGTGCGTCAGTACTATGCTGGCTACCGTGCCAACTATGATATTACCCGCCATTACCGCGATGAAATTGTGCCAATACGCAAGCGAATTTCCAGCGAATACCAGCTACGTTACAACGGCATGCTGGTGAGTGTGTTTGACCTGCTGGCAGATGCCAAAGCCCAAGTTAGCAGCGTTAATCAGTATATTCAGTCGCTGCGTGATTTCTGGATAGCGCAAAGCGCCTTGCAGATGTCGCTGATAGGCGGTAGCCGGCAAATCGAAAGAGAGTTCTGAAATGACTACAAGAAGAGACTTTTTCAAATTGGCTGGCGCGGCTGTGGTAGCCAGTTCTGTGAGCAAGGTCGCCATGGCAGCCTTGCCAGAAATTGTGACCAGTCAGAACGCTGAGACACAAGCACCTTTACAACCATCCACTGGTCGTCCTTATAACCCTGTGGTGACGCTGAATGGCTGGAGCTTGCCCTGGCGCATGAAGAACGGCGTCAAGGAGTTTCACCTCGTGGCAGAACCCGTACGGCGTGAGATTGCGCCGGGTATGATTGCGAATCTTTGGGGCTATAACGGGCAAAGCCCTGGCCCGACTATAGAAGTGGTGGAGGGCGATAGAGTGCGCATATTCGTGACTAATCGCCTGCCAGAGAAAACTTCTATCCATTGGCACGGACAGCGCCTGCCCAATGGTATGGATGGCGTGACGGGGCTGACGCAGCCGCCCATCATGCCCGGGAAAACTTTCGTCTATGAGTTTGAAGCAAAGCGGGCGGGTACTTTTATGTATCACCCGCATGCTGACGAGATGACGCAAATGGCGATGGGCATGATGGGTTCCTGGGTGACACATCCAAAAAATCCGAAATTCATGCAGGTGGACAGGGATTACATACTGCTATTGGGCAGCTATGACATAGACCCCGGCAGTTACACCCCACGCGTGAATACCATGCTTGATTTCAATTTATGGACTTTCAACAGTCGCGTTTTCCCCGGTATATCGCCCATGGTGGCGGGCAAGGACGAACGTGTGCGCATACGTGTTGGTAACCTGACCATGACCAATCATCCCATACACCTGCATGGACATGAGTTCGAGGTGGTAGGGACTGATGGCGGCTGGGTGCCCAAGAGTGCGCGCTGGCCAGAGGTGACCACGGATATTGCGGTGGGTCAGATGCGGGCTATCGATTTTGTGGCGAACGAACCAGGAGACTGGTCTTTCCATTGCCACAAGAGTCATCACACCATGAACGCCATGGGGCATCAGGTGCCCAACATGATAGGCGTGGCGCAGGGCGATTTGGTCGACAAGATCACACGGTTGGTGCCGGATTATATGGCGATGGGTGAAACTGGCATGGCAGAAATGACAGATATGGCGGCTATGATGGAGATGCCTCTGCCGGAAAACACTTTGCCGATGATGACAGGCGATGGACCGTTTGGCGCGATTGATATGGGCGGCATGTTTACTACGCTCAAAGTGCGTGCCGGGTTGGCGAAGAACGATTATCGAGACCCCGGCGCTTATGCGCACCCGTCAGGAACTATCGCTTACGAGAGCACTGAGGTGCTGGCTGAGCCGCAACGGCAGCAGGTGCCTGCAGGCAGACCATCAATTGAGTTGGATGTACGCAAGCCTGCACAGCATCAGCACTAACTATAAGTAGTACTAGCTGTTGGAGGCGGCATCTACTGCGACATAGTAGGTATCGCCTTCTCCCAATTTGGCGTGATACATAGCGCGGTCTGCTTGCTGCAACAGGGTTTCCGGGGTGCTGTCTGGTTTTACACCTATAATCATGCCAGCGCTGGCACTGACGCGCACTTCCTGATTTTTGATCAGGTAGGGTGCTTTTACGCAATCCAGTACACGTTGCAGGGTGATATGGGCTTCGTTGTCGGATTTAAGGTCGCTGAGCAGCAAGGCGAATTCATCACCACCCATGCGGGCAATGGTGTCACCCATACGCAGGCTGTCGCGCATGCGCCTTGAAAGCTGGACCAGAAGTTCGTCTCCGGCATCGTGACCAAGCACATCGTTAATTGGCTTGAATCCATCTAGATCAAGGTAACAGAGCGCGAATCTTTCGTTGGAGCGCTTGGCTTTCGCCAGTGCCTGATTCAGGCGGTCAAAGAACAGTGTACGATTAGGCAGGTTGGTCAAGGCGTCGTGGTAAGCCATTTGCTCTAGGCTTTGCTGTTGTATCTTCATCAAGGTGATGTCAGACATCACTCCCACATAATGACTGATTTTATGGGTTTCCCCCATGACGGTAGAGACATCCAACTCAGCGATGCGCACTTGGCCGTTGTTATGTTTGATACGTATCTCCCCGTGCCAAGTACCATAGTTGTTGACAGAGCGTATCAACTCAGAAAGCTGGCTGCGACCAAATTCGGCAAACTGTAGCTGCAAAGGATTTTTGCCTATCACTTCATCACGGCTGAGGCCCGTCAATGATTCAAAAGCCGGGTTGACTTCAGCAATCTTGATGGCTTCATCCGTGATAAAAATGCCATCATGAGTATGGTCGAAAACGCTTGCAGCCAAACTCAGGCGCTCGCTGTTCTGTTTCAGTGTCGCAATCATTTCGCGCAGGTTTCCACGCATCTTCAGCATGTCTGACATCAACGTGTTCTCGCGCGCTATCAGCCCGTCTTCCTGCAAATTGCCTGCCGAGATTGCATGCACCAAGCTCACTGCTTGCGCTGGATCACCACCTATCGGGCGGATCACGAGACGTTTCAATTGCGAGACAAAGAGTGTAGTAAGTATCACCAGAATGATGAGCCCCCCAAACAGGATATACAGGCCCTTGATGAAGCCTATCTGTTGTGCTTCGTGTAGAGGGTATGCGAATACAACGCGAAATCCCCAGCTCGGCATGCTTTCTTCGACAAAAGTCCAAGAATTGGGTTTTTGCTCCAGTAATTGCCTGGCCTGAGCTTGTGAAATATGGGATGAGAGAAACCGGATACTGTTGTTTTCATCCAGCATGGCGGCGAAACCGGACTCTAGAAAACGCGAGCTTTCGACTGATTGGCGTAGCGCATCGATATTTGCTTCATATCCTACATACCATATGCCTATCAAGTCGCCATTCTTGTCCAGCATTGGCTCGTAGCCACTGATGTATGGATTGCCGAGAATATCCACCACACCATAAAAAGGCTTGCCGGCCAGCAAATACTTGATTGCTTTGCCATCGGGACTGAGTCGAGTGCCGATGGCACGGGCGCGATGCGTCTGGCGAATATTCGTGGCAATACGGATGAATTGATCGCCTGATTTGACGAAGATGGTGGCAGTACCACCGACGATGGATGTGACCTTGTCTACCAGAGCCAGATTTTTGGTCTGGGCTATATTGCCGAGATAAAGGTTGGGAATGGCTTCGCCGTTGAGGATGGTTGTGCCGCGGATTTCTGGTTGCCCAATCAATGCGCTCTCTCTTTGCAGCAGACGCATTCCGGCCTTGACCTTGTCACCTACCAGTGATTCTGTGAGGGTTAACAGGCGTAACTGGGTTTGTGCCAGCACTTTTGCGTTTTGCTGAATTGATTCAATCTCTTGCCGGGATTGTAGCGATGCTAAAACCAGTGCAGCGATAATCACCAGTATTGCAATAGGCAGCACTAGCCTTTGTAGCGTTGATATCTTCCCCATTTTTAAAGCGCGCCCGCCCTAACTTTATGTTGTAGTTAATTTTTTTTATTTTTTAAATCTATACTGGATTACACCACGAAACCGCAAAAAAACAAAATCACGCTTCGTTGAAATGGGTTTCCAGAGTAAAATAGTCAACTATGGAAACACCCCGCTTAATCAACAATTACAGGCCTTATTGGGCTAAACGCTTCGGTACTGCTCCCATGCTCCCTATGACTCGCGCTGAAATGGACGCGCTGGGTTGGGATAGTTGCGACATCATTCTGATAACCGGCGATGCTTATATCGATCATCCCAGTTTTGGTATGGCGCTAGTGGGACGTTTACTGGAAGCCCAGGGTTTTCGCGTAGGCATTATTGCTCAGCCAGATTGGCAATCCGCCGATGCATTCAAGGCCTTAGGCAAGCCTAATCTCTATTTCGGTGTAACAGCCGGCAACATGGACTCCATGGTCAACCGTTACACAGCCGACCGCAAGATACGTTCTGACGATGCCTATACGCCTAATGCAGAAGCGGGGAAACGTCCTGATCGTGCTGTATTGGTTTATTCCCAGCGTTGCCGTGAAGCATATTCCGATGTGCCGATTGTGATTGGCAGTATTGAAGCCAGTTTGCGCCGCATCGCCCACTACGATTACTGGTCTGACAAGGTGCGCCGCTCTATTCTTGTGGATTCCAAGGCGGATATCCTGCTTTATGGTAACGCTGAGCGTGCGCTGGTGGAGTTGAGCCATCGCATTGCCAAAGGCGATAAGATCAGCGAGATGACAGACATCCGTGGCACAGCTTTTTTGCGCAAGA
Organism: uncultured Methylophilaceae bacterium; assembly: GCA_964466095.1. GTDB lineage: Bacteria > Pseudomonadota > Gammaproteobacteria > Burkholderiales > Methylophilaceae > CAYXMC01. The sequence goes on from CAYXMC010000090.1 coordinate 4,859, forward strand.
GTATCCCGGAAGGCTGGCTGGAAGTGCCTTCAACCAATATGGACCGGCCGGGCAAAGTGGAAGCCCATGTTGATCCTTATGAAATGAAAATGGGTGCTGGTTCCAGTTGTGAGACAGACAGCAAGCTGGGTAATACCGATGTACTGCCTGAGGGGGTTAGCGCTATCCAGATAGTGCGCAAGCAAAAAGTGCCGCGTGAGCTTCAGGTTGTGCGTCTGCCATCTTATGAAGAAGTCTCTCAAGACCCGGTGATGTATGCCCATGCCTCACGCGTGCTGCATCTGGAATCCAACCCCGGCAATGCAAGAGCCTTGGTGCAGCGCCATGGTGATCGCGAAGTGTGGCTCAATCCGCCACCAATTCCGCTCACTACCAAGGAAATGGATTTTGTCTATGATTTGCCCTATGCACGTAAGCCGCACCCGGCTTACAAAGAGGCTCGCATCCCTGCCTGGGAGATGATCCGCTTTTCGGTCAACATCATGCGTGGCTGTTTCGGCGGTTGCACTTTCTGCTCAATTACCGAGCACGAAGGCCGCATTATCCAAAGCCGTTCCGAAGAGTCCATCCTCAATGAAATCGTTGAAATTCGTGACAAGGTGGAAGGCTTTACTGGTGTCATCTCAGACCTTGGCGGCCCCACGGCCAATATGTACCGGATGGCCTGCAAGTCAGAGAAGATAGAGCAATCTTGCCGCAAGCTATCTTGTGTTTACCCGGATATCTGCGAGAACCTCAATACCGACCATTCGGCCCTGATACAGCTTTATCGCAAGGCTCGCGCAATCAAGGGTGTCAAGAAGATACTGGTTGGTTCTGGCTTGCGCTACGACTTGGCAGTGAAGTCACCGGAATACGTCAAGGAATTGGTGCAGCATCACGTTGGTGGTTACCTCAAGATTGCGCCAGAACACTCTGAAGAGAATGTGCTATCGAAAATGATGAAGCCGGGTATGGGCGCTTACGATGCTTTCAAAGCCATGTTTGAGAAGTTTTCCAAAGAAGCGGGCAAGGAACAATACCTGATTCCATATTTCATTGCCGCACATCCCGGTACCACCGATGAAGACATGTTGAATCTGGCACTATGGTTAAAGAAATATGATTTCAAGCTAGATCAGGTGCAGACCTTCACGCCGACACCGATGGCGATGGCAACTGCCATGTATCACTCTGGCAAGAATCCGCTACGTAAAGTCACGGCAGATAGCGATGATGTACCTATCCCCAAGGCAGGTGGCGTGCGTCGCTTGCACAAGGCTTTTATCCGCTATCATGATCCCAACAATTGGCCTATGCTACGCGAGGCACTTAAAAAGATGGGCCGGGCCGATTTGATAGGCAACGGCAAGAAACATTTGGTGCCCGCATGGCAACCTTTACCTGTGAAACCCGTAGTTGCAGCACAAGGACGTCGCAGTGATAGAACTCAAAAGCCCCAAGCTGGGTCGAAAAGACTTGGTCGCGCTTATAAATAACCTGGAGTCGAGATGACAACAACCTTATTCCAAAGCCTCGCCAGAGGCTTTTTTTCTGCCCTGATACTTGCCACAGTGACTATTACTTTGCCAGCACAGGCAGAGCCGGGGTTGCTCTGGAAGATAGAAACCCCGAGCGGTAAGCAGGGCTATCTGTTTGGCACCATGCATACAGATGACAAACGCATTACAGAACTGGATAGCAAAGTAACGAATGCACTGAAAGAGTCGGATGCGTTCTTGATGGAAACCTTGCCGCCCAATAGTCCGGATATCTATCTGATGCCACAAGGCAAGCTCTCGGATTATCTGAAGGAAGCCGAGTTTGACAAGGTGAGGGAGTTGGCCGATTTTCATAGCATGCATATTGAGGCAGCGATGCGAATGAAGCCATGGCTGCTG
>CAYXMC010000091.1:0-6648 GCA_964466095.1 uncultured Methylophilaceae bacterium
TCCACAGGTGGATTGTCACCTGGGCCGTCGTCTAAATAGTAGCCGCCTTTTTTGCCGGGTGCAGGCTTGCTTGCAGGAGCTGTTTCCTTGGGGGTTGGTGCTGGAACAGTCGGTTTGACTGTCTGGCTGCCACCACAAGCTGTTAACAGGAGGGCGAGAACAACAACGAGCGCAGATTTTTTCATTGGAGATTCCCTAGGTTGTCACCAGTTTTTTGTGTGTTTGTATGCTCATCAAAATACCAAAACCCAGCATTAACGTCACCAGTGATGTGCCGCCGTAGCTAATCAATGGCAAAGGCACACCGACCACAGGCAGAATGCCGCTGACCATGCCCATGTTGACAAAAACATAGGTGAAAAATGTCAGGGTGATACTGCCAGCCAGCAGGCGGCAGAACATGTTTTGTGCCTGGGCGGCGATAACCAGACCGCGCGCAATTACCAGAGTAAACAAGAATAAAAGCAACAGGTTCCCCAAAAGACCAAATTCTTCACCGAATACGGCAAAAATAAAGTCGGTGGTGCGCTCTGGCAAAAAGTCCAGCTGTGCTTGTGTGCCATTAAGCCAGCCCTTGCCAGCAATGCCGCCAGAGCCAATCGCGATGGTGGCTTGTATGGTGTGGTAACCAGCGCCTAGCGGGTCTTGCTGCGGGTCAAACAAAATCTCGATACGGCGGCGCTGGTAATCGTGCAGCAAGGACCAGAAAATAGGCGCCATCAGCCCGGCTACCACAGCGCCGCCTATCAACAGGCGCCAGCTGAGACCGGCAAGGAACAGTACAAAAAAGCCTGAGGCGCCAATTAGCAAAGAGGTGCCAAGGTCTGGCTGTTTCATGATGAAAGCTACAGGAATGAACAGCAGCACAGCGCCGATGGCATGGTCTGCCAGCTTGATACTGGTCTCCCGCCGCGCAAAATACCATGCCAGCAACATAGGTACGGCGATCTTCATTAATTCAGATGGTTGTATGCGCGCTACACCCAGGTGCAGCCAACGCCGCGCGCCGTGGCTGATCTCGCCGAAGAGCGCTACACCCAACAGCAGCAGCAAGCCCAGAGCGTACAAGGGTAGCGCGATACGCTCCAGATGTTGCGGCGGGATGTTGGCGGCAACCCACATGATGCCTATGGCCACCATGATGTTGGCAAATTGTGAGCCTACTCGGTCGAAGCTTTGACCGGATGCGCTGTAGAGCACAAACAGCCCGACCAGCAGCGTGAAAATCAGGCTGCCCATGAGGAAAGAGTCGATATGCTCAACCAGTTTTCTGGCGATGATCCTAATCATGCAGTTCCTCCTCGGGGGGTGGCGTAGCTGGTGCTTCTGTTACTGCTGGCGGGTTGGGGGTCTTGCCCAGCAGATAATAATCCATCACTTTGCGCGCAATCGGGCCAGCCGCAGAGCCGCCATGGCCGCCGTTTTCCACGATCACGGCCAGCGCGATCTTGGGGTCTTCCGCCGGGGCATAGGCAATAAACAGTGCGTGGTCGCGATGGCGTTCGTTGATACTGCTCTCGTTATACTTTTCGTTCTGCTTGATACCAATCACCTGCGCAGTGCCTGTCTTCGCGGCGATTCGATAAGGACTGTTAGCGCCCACACTGGCTGCTGTTCCGCCGGGCAGGGTGACATCAATCATGCCTTGCCGCACCAGCTCTATGTTCTCGGCTTTAAGCTCTATTCTGTCTACCATCTGTGGTGGTATCGGGTGGCTTTCGCCGCTATTGCTTTTCTGGATACTGGAGACCAGACGCGGCTTCATGGCAACGCCATTATTCGCCAGAATGGCAGTGGCTTGCGCCAGCTGTAATGGCGTGACCAGTGTATAGCCCTGACCAATACCGACGATGACGGTTTCACCCGGATACCATTTCTGCTTCCAGCGTCTGGCTTTCCATTCTGGTGTTGGTAGTAGACCCTCGATCTCGCCGTTGATATCGAGCCCGGTTTTTTTGCCAAAACCAAAGTGTCTGACAAATGAAGTTAGCTTATCTATGCCTAGATCCATCGCCAGGCCATAGAAAAAAGTATCACAGGAAACCGTGATTGCACGGCGGACATCCACTTGACCGTGGCCGCTGGGTTTCCAGTCGCGATAACGGTGAGAGCTACCGGGCAACATGTAAAACCCGGGATCGCTGATGCTAAAGGGTGGCTCACGCTTGCCGTTTTCAAGCCCGGCCAAAGCCACAAACGGCTTGAAGGTCGAGCCGGGTGGGTAAATACCGCGCAGTGGGCGGTTAATCAGCGGTTTATCCAATGACTCATTGAGCGCTTTCCAGTTTTCGGTATCAATGCCATCAACGAACAGATTGGGGTCAAAAGTGGGTTTGCTGACATAGGCCAGCACTTCGCCATTGCTGGGGTTGATGGCAACCATGGCACCGCGACGTTCGCCAAATGCTTCTTCAGCGATAGTTTGCAATTTGCTGTCAGCCGAGAGTATCAGGTTGTCACCGGGGATAGGTGCCGTACTGGAAAGCACGCGCACGGCATGACCGTCGGCATCGATTTCCACCTGCTGAAAGCCGGTGGTGCCGTGCAGGTTGCGCTCGTAGTACTGCTCCACCCCACTTTTGCCGATGTGGTCAGAGCCTTTGTAATTGGAAAGATCGCCCGCAGCTTCCAGAGATTTTAAATCGTTGTCATTGATACGGCCGATATAGCCGATCATGTGCGAGCCGAGCTGGCCTTGAGGGTAATGACGGAACAAGCGGGATTTAATCTCCACGCCGGGGAAACGGTAACGGTTGACGGCAAATTTGGCGGCTTCAACCTCATTCAAATGGGTGCGCAAGGGCACGCTTTCAAAGCTGTGGCTTTGCGCGCGCAGTTTCTTGAAGCGCTTGCGGTCTGAGCTGTTTACCTCAAGCAGTTTTGAAATCTCATTGATCGTGTCTTCAACATTCTCAACTTTGGATGGGGTGATTTCCAGCGTGTAAACAAAAAAGTTGTGGGCGAGGATAACGCCGTTGCGATCCAGTATCAGGCCGCGATTCGGCACGATAGGCACCAGCGAGATACGATTGTGCTCGGCCAGAGTCTGGAAGTAATCGTACTTGGCCAGTTGCAGGAAGAAAAAGCGCGAGGCCAGTATGCCAAAGCAGACCAATACAACCAGTGCCGCAAAACCAAGGCGGATGCGGAAGTGGTGCTGCTCTCGTTGATGGTTTCTAAGTTCTGAATGCGATCTCATCAGCGTTGATCAGGATGAGTATCCGCACCAAGGCGAGAAAAGATGAACAATTGCCAGAGCAATATACCGCTGATGCTGGGCAGGAAATAACTCCAGCCGGGAATCTCGCCGCCGGAAAACAGCTTCAGTATCAGCAGGGTGATCTGCGTCAGCACCAGCAGAACAAACACATAAGCCGCCTGCTGCCAGACATTGAACAAAGCCAGCCGCCGCTGATAGCTGACGGCAAAAAAGGCACTGATGGCATATGCCAGCGCATGCTGACCAAAAATGCCGCCGGTAATCAGATCCACCAGCAACCCGGCAAACCAGGCAGTGCCGATATTGCAAAGTTGTGGCGCCCTGAGCAGCCAGTAAAGTATGACCAGCAAAATGAAATCAGGCCGCAACAGCAGGCCGAACCCGGCCCAAGGCAGCATTTGCAGTAAAAGTGCCAGCAACAGCGAGAAGTAGACGGATTTCAGTTTAATGGGCTGCATCACTGGCTCCTGCAGCGGGTTTGATAGCATCCTTGGCGGCACTGGTATTGGCCCCCTGCGGTTTGCCTGAAGGTGTATCCAGCTTTGGAATGCTCAGCAGCAATATCTGTCTGTGGTTCTCAATGCCAGCTACCGGTTTGCAGACAATATGCGCAAAGGGCGAATCCGGATTGCGCTCGATCTGAATAACTTCAGCGACTGCCAAACCTACCGGGTAAATGCCATCAATCCCAGAAGTGACCAGCTTGTCACCCTTGCGGATATCCACGTTCGCTGGCAGGTAGGGCAGGTCTATCGTGGTGTCGCGGCCATGACCGAAAGCAATCGCCCGTAGGCCGTTGCGCTCTATCTGGATAGGGATCGCCAGCTCCTTGTCCGTGATCAGGGTCACTTCACTGCTGAATGGATAAACACGTGTCACTTGACCAATCACGCCATCGGCATCGACCACCGCTTGACCCGGCACAATATCCTGACGGGCGCCGATATTGACCACCACTTTATGCGTGAAAGGGTCGCGGCCCATATGCAGAATCTCGCCAAGCTTGGCCGGTTGAGTGCTCACCTGGGCGGCCCCCAGCAGATTGCGCAGGTGATCGTTTTCCGCTTGCAGGGCGTTGAACCGCTGCAATTCAGCGCTATGTTCCAGTGCTTGTTGCGTCAGACGGCTGTTTTCGGCCACCAATGTGGCGTGTGAAACCAGATATTCACGGGTGGCGTTGTAGAAATTGGCAGGCGCGTTGGCAACTACTTGCAGCGGGTGCAGCAGGGCAATAAAACCCTGACGTATCTCGGTGAGGTAATGCAGCCGTGAATCAGTCGCCATCAGGGTCAATGACATGGCGGCAAAAAACACGAGTCGGGCAAAAGGGCTGGGGCCTCGAACAAAAAATGCGGTTTCCTGATCGTGTCTAATCGGACGCGGTGGCATCAGTGCTGGGTTCCTGCAAAGGCGCTGTCAGCGCCGGAGGTGATACAAAAAGCAGGCCAGAGGCCTGCATATAGGTGGGTAAGCTTGAGCGAGTGTTTATTCGCTGGCAAATACATTCCCCAGTTTGTCCATTTCTTCCAATGCACGGCCACTACCACGGGCAACGCAAGTCAATGGGTCTTCAGCCACAATCACTGGCAGGCCGGTTTCTTCTACCAGCAAGCGGTCGAGATCACGCAGCAATGCACCACCGCCAGTCAGCACCATGCCTTTTTCGGCAATATCGGCGCCCAGTTCTGGTGGAGTTTGTTCAAGTGCAGATTTCACAGCGCCAACAATCGCGTTCAGTGGCTCGGTCAGCGCTTCCAGAATCTCGTTGCTGGAGATCGTGAATTTACGTGGCAAACCTTCTGCCAGATTGCGGCCGGTGACTTCCATTTCCAAAACTTCAGAGCCGGGGAAGGCAGAGCCGATCTTCTTCTTGATCAGTTCGGCGGTTGGCTCGGAAATCTGCATACCGTAGTTACGGCGGATGTAATCAATAATGGCCTGGTCAAATTTGTCGCCACCCACACGCTCGGACTTGGCATAAACGATACCGCCCAGCGAGATCACGCCCACTTCGGTAGTACCGCCACCGATATCAACCACCATAGAACCGGTTGCTTCGGCCACTGGCATGTCTGCGCCAATCGCGGCGGCCATCGGTTCTTCAATCAGGTAAACCTGTCTTGCGCCAGCACCAATTGCGGATTCGCGGATAGCACGACGTTCAACCTGAGTAGAGCCAACTGGTACACAGATGATGATGCGTGGGTTAGGGGAGAACAGGCGGGATTCGTGGATCTTGCGGATGAAATACTTGAGCATCTGCTCGGTGATCGTGAAGTCAGCGATCACGCCATCTTTCATCGGGCGGATGGCCTGGATGTTGGCTGGTGCGCGGCCCAGCATACGCTTGGCTTCCAAGCCAACTGCCAGCATGGTCTTCTTGCCGGTCGGGCCGCCTTCCTGACGAATCGCAACGACTGAAGGTTCATCAAGAACGATGCCTTTGCCTCGTACATAAATCAGGGTGTTTGCGGTGCCAAGGTCAATGGCAAGATCATTGGAGAAGTAACTGTTTAGAAAACCGAGCATTGTTTTTGTGTCCTGAGCTTTAGCAGCCATCATCTTTGCTGATGCTGGCCGACTGAGAGATGCATAAAATCAAGTTATAATACCTGATATTGAATTGAATTTTAAGGTTTGGATGTACAAATGTCGTTGACCAGTTCAGATGTAAAACGCATCGCCCATCTTGCCCGTATCGAGGTTAGTGATGCCGAGGCAGAAGCCACGCTGCAAAAGCTTTCTGGCATCCTCGGCCTGATCGAGCAGATGCAGGCAGTCGATACCACCGGTATCACGCCAATGTCGCATTCACAGGATGTGACGCAACGCTTGCGTGATGATGTGGTGAGCAAAACCAATCAGCGCGAGCTGTTCCAATCCATTGCGCCAACTTTAGGCAACGGTTCGCAAGAGCCTGCGGTTGAAGATGGTCTCTACCTTGTCCCCAAAGTCATCGAATAATTTCCGCCATGATTAACAAGAGTTTGAAAGAACTGGGGAGCATGCTCTCCAGCAAAGCTATTTCCAGTGTCGAATTGACGCAGGAATTTCTGAACCGCATCGACCAGCACAACCCGGAGATCAATGCCTACATCGGTCTTGATAAAGATATCACGCTGGCACAAGCCAAAAATGCCGATGCCATGATCGCCGCTGGCAAAGCCACTGCGCTGACTGGCTTGCCTATCGCGCAGAAAGATATTTTTGTCGCCAAAGGCTGGCAGACCACCTGCGGCTCCAGAATGCTGGAGAATTTCATTGGCCCATACGATGCCGGTGTGATTGAGCGTTTTGATGCGGCTGGTGCTGTGAATCTGGGCAAGACCAATATGGACGAATTCGCCATGGGTTCATCCAACGAGACCAGCTACTTCGGCAAGGTGCAAAATCCATGGGATAGAGCGCGCGTGCCCGGTGGTAGCTCA
>CAYXMC010000092.1:0-6615 GCA_964466095.1 uncultured Methylophilaceae bacterium
TACCCGATGCCATTTTTCTAGGCACCCGCGGCAGCAAGTAGCGGTAGCGTGTTGGGCAACAAATACAGGATGACCACGCATGGGCGTCTGCTTGCCATCATTGGCAATCATAGCTGGAGCCAATCGCTTGCTGACAAAATCGGCCGCATGTTCAAGTATTACTGGCAGGCCTTTGGCATGTAGATATGCCAAGTCTTTGGGATTTAGTTTGAAGCCCTGACGAAACGGTGAACGTGCCAGAGCGCTAAACAGATTGTCGGGATTTCTCACTGGAGGCGATGTCCTCAGCGAACACCAGCTGGTGCTTGCCTGATTGCTTGGCTGTGTACATGGCGTTATCCGCCGTTACGATCAGTGTTTCCATACTGTCGGCATCTGCCGGATAACAGGCAATCCCTATACTGATGCCCATTTGTACGATTTTGCCATCAAACTTGATAGGCATATCCAGCGCCTTGATGATGCGTCTGCCTATCATCTCTAACTCTCTACGGCTGGTGTAATCCTGCACAATCAAGGTGAACTCATCGCCGCCGATACGCGCCATAAAGTCGGAGTCTCTCAGTGTTTCGCTAATGCGTTTGATGGTGATGATAAGGGCTTCATCACCGGCATCATGACCATACACATCATTGACTGTCTTGAACCCATCAAGATCCATATAATAAAGAGCAAACGACTGGCGGCTCTCGAAAGATTGCGACAGAACGTCTCCAAGATAAAGATCAAACTGGCGTCGATTGGGGATTTTGGTTAATGGGTCATGCATGGCCTGATGACCAAATTCATCTGCGATTTTTTGTGTATCCATCGAATGCTCGAACAACTTGACCGTACTTTTATAGGCAATCAGCATAACCGCACAGATCACCAGCACCAGGAACACAGAACCAAAAATCACCTGACGCAAACGTGTTTTGACTTCGCCCTCGATCTCGTTTGATTTATTGACCAGCATACTTTCCATACCCATGATCTCGCTGCGTATCTCATCCATTACCTGCTTGCCTTTGTCTTTGGAGAGCGTCAGGTGTGAGGCGTAAGAGCCGGCATTTAGCTGCACTTGCAGGGAGGATTCAATGATGCGGAATTTTTCGTCCTTGAGTCTGGCAATTTTCCTCAAAGGCTTCTTCAACTCGGGGAAATATTTGGTCCGGTAAGACAACCGTTTGAGGTAATCATCGGAGGTCACAAGCGCATTTTGGTAGGGTTCCAGAAAAGACACGTTATTGGTTAGCAGGTAGCCGCGCTGGCCGGTTTCAGCATCAACTATCGAATTCATGACGCTGGAAAGTTCGTAACGGGTTTCGTCTATTCTGTCTTTGATAGTCTCAAGATCAATTAGATGGTAGGCGGCAAAAAACAGCCAAACCATGGCACAGGCAACAATCACAGAAGCCATGAGCAATGGAAGTAGGATCTGTTTTCTGTAATTCAATTTGTTTTAGTCGTTCAATTATCTTGGCCTAGATATATGTTTAGTCTAGTCTTTTCGGGTTTTGTTTACTATCTCGGCTAATAATTAAGTCGATGTACTTAAAATGGCTACCGCATTCAAAGTTTTAGGGAAAAAGGACTAACGGCAACAATTGATGATACTTGAATGGGGTTTCAGGATAGCCAAACGCAACTTCGCACAGGGTGTAAAATAGACAAGTTAGTGCAGAGAATCAGGCAGTAAGCCCGGTGCGCCGGGCCGATGAGCCGTCATTACCCAGTGTGACTCTGCCGATATAGATTGGGTGCACTAACCAGATTTCTGCTCATGCGCTTGTTTTGTCGTTGACAGGCGGACTCTTAAAATACATTCAATTATTGCGGTTTGTTTTCTCCATGAAATTCCTGCAACTGCTTAAGTCCTGGCTGATCGGGCACCAGACTGCTCCAACTTCCACCCGGGAAAAGTTTTATGCCTCTCTAGCGGCCTTTTTGGCAATACTGGCGCTGGTGGGCGAGGTGAACTATGTTTCCAGTGGCATGTTGTCTTCTCTGCTGGTGGTGGCTTCGATGGGCGCATCGACTTTTCTGCTGTTTGTAGTTCCGCACAGCCCGATGGCACAGCCATGGCCACTCATGGGTGGGCATCTGATCTCGGCTGCAGTGGGCGTGCTATGCGCACAGTGGATACCAAACCCGGCGTTGGCAACAGCAGCGGCTGTCTCAGTTTCCATTTTTCTCATGTACTGGCTGCAATGCCTGCACCCACCAAGTGCTGCTACAGCCATGATAGCCGTTCTTGGCGGCCCGACTATTCATGCCATGGGCTGGAAGTTCTGTTACGAGATCATTGCTGTGAACGCCGGTACTATTCTTTTGATGGCGCTAGTTGTGAACAACCTGATTCCAGGCCGTCGTTATCCACATCGACATCATGCACATCACAGCCATGGCTCCATGCCGCAAGTACAAGGCGTGGTTCGCTATGCCGAGTTACAGGAAGACGATTTCCGTTGGGCCTTAAAGAATATGGATGATTACATTGATGTCAGCGAGGAAGATCTGGTGGATCTTTATGAACTGGCAGTAAAGCATGCTGCCAAGAGGCTGAAAGACAAATAGCTGTCAGCCCCTTGCAACTTAGCCTTCCAGTTTCAGCTTGTAGGCTGCTTTCCTGAAGCCTGATTTACCGCGCCTGGATTTTGCCAGCACGACAATACGCCTTGGATCGATCTCTGCGCGGCCTGCCTGACTAGTACCGGTAATCCAGCTATAGCAAGTCCAGATGGCAGACACCACTAGGCCGCTAATACCAGCAACTACCGCACCGATTTCCTCATGAGCAAACCAGCCGAACCCTGCAAGCAAGGTTGAAAAAACAAGTGGAATCACCACTTTGATGAAATATTGAGCAATCATTGTTATTGATCCTTTTGGGAGTTGTTTATTGATGTCATCCTTGGGTAAAGGATTAACATGGACGATTATGAGGAAAAAATGTTTCAGAAGTATGTTGGAAACGTAACTTTTACTTCCGAACCATCAAGTCCGCGCTTGATCTAAATTAAAGCGGTAGTTGATTTTGCAGTGCATCATGAATAAAAGGAGCCCCTATCATGAAGCATTTACCCAAACTGGATATCAAGTCACTTAGCCTGATCTTTGAGCGCGTGCTCGAGCAATTAAGCGCCAAGGCTCATCAGGGTGAAACGATATTGCAACACGCGATGGATGAAGTCAGGCAGGACGCTGTCGCCATCTATAACCTTACTGCAGACGAAGCGGTACTGCTGGAAACCTATATCAAGCGTGACTTGGCTGATGCCTCACAATATCTTGAGCAATCAGGTAAGGAAATCAAAGACTGGCTGGGTTTTGATCTGCACCTGATAGAACAGGCTTTGCGTGAAAGACTATTGGCAGCCATAGATGCAACTTCTGCCGAACTGATCACCCTGAAATGGCAAGTCGCCCAGATGGGCTACCACACTGGAGAGGTGATTACTGCAGGCAGCCTGCAATGTGACGGGTGCGGCAAGATCATGCATTTTCGCCAGCCTGGCCATATTCCACCGTGTGCGGGCTGCAAAGGTACGGCTTTTCACCGCCATTACAGTTAAGCAGGGCCAGAAACGACAATGGGGGCTTGCGCCCCCATGCATCTTTACCTTCGTATCGACTGAATCTTAGCGATTGCAGACGTACATAGTGACTTCAAAGCCGAAACGCATTTCTGTAGCTTCTGGTTTGGTCCACATGATGTATCTCCTTATGTCTTGTTGATTGGTTACTGCACAGTTCCCATCTTACTCACGTAATTAAGTATGGTCGTCAGAGTCCTCATGAATGGCGGCTCAGCAAAATCATGAACTGAGCCTCATTTTTATGAAGCTTATTTAGCGCTTGAGTGCCAACTTGATACGACGATAGATACGGCCAATCAGCGTGCCATCCAGATGGTAATGCTTGTGCAGCGGCTGTTTGACTTCCCAACTGCATTTCATACCGGCTGGAAAAGTCACCAGATCGCCTTTGCCAAAACTGACAGGGGTACCACCCTCTGGGGTAATGACACATTCGCCTTCCAGAATGTAGGCAATTTCCTGTTCTGGAAACACCCAGGGGAATACGGAAACCTCTTTTTGCCAAGTGGGCCATTTGCTCACATTCAGCTCTTGCAAGCGGGATGCGGCAGGATTCTTTTCGACGACGATATTGCTCATGCTGACCTTTCAAGAAAAAGCCCCGTAAACGGGGCTTGTTATGCAAGGCTGTTATTCTATATGAGCAATCTCTGACAGCCTAATCCACTACCCTGTCTACCAGCCGGTTAACCAATGGCGCTACCAGCAGGATTGCCACAAACACCAATGGCCAGGCCGTAGCAAAGGCACTTAGCCAGTGACTAAGAAATGACTCATGCAAACCGTAGTGTCGCCAAGTCAGCGTGCCGGAGACCAGTAGAACTGTAAACACCGACATGATGGCGGCAAAAACGATAGCCCGGTATTTTCTGGGGATTTTTCCCGGCATGGAGATGCTCCTAAAACTATTTATGAATTTATGCTACCAGATAGCGTGCAGCTGGCTGGCGACTGGAAAGATGTGGCCCAAGACTCAGACGGGCCGCGTCGAGTTTTTCCCATTCAGCTGCATCTGGCAATGCCGGGATGGTCACAGCTTCGCCTTGATCCAGCCCTGCCAATGCCGCATCTACCATATCTTCTGCAGTCATCACAATTTCGCTTGGCAGGTGGCTGACTGAAAATCCTGCTCTGTCCCACAGCTCTGTGCTGGTTGCGCCAGGCAAGACAGCTTGCACGCGTATGCCCTTTGGAGCCAGTTCCTTGTTCATGGATTGTGTGAAGCCCAGCACGTAAGCTTTGCTGCCTCCATAGCTGCCATTCAGAAGTTCTGGTGCCAGCGCGACGATAGAACTGATATTAATGATAGTACCCTTGCCCTGATTAACAAAATTGCCGGCAGCGGCAGCAGCCAAGCGTGTCAGGGCAGTAATATTGAGCTGCAACATGGATTCAATCTGATCCATGTTCGAATCCACCAGTGGTGTGACTGCTGCAGTACCGGCATTATTTACCAGCATGCTAATGCTACTGTCATGCAGCAGTACTTCTTCTACCAGCCTGAGGTCAGACTTCTGCGTCAGGTCAGCAGTAATCGTATCTACCTTGCGGCCGGTTGCCTGCTCGAGTTTGTCGGCTAGCCTTGCCAGCCTTGCCGTATCGCGTGCAACCAGCACCAAGTTATAACCCCGTTTTGCCAGACGGTCAGCATAAACAGCCCCTATACCGCTTGATGCACCAGTAATCAGAGCCGTACCTAAATTGTTTGTTGTCATGCTTGTCTCCTTAAGTGAATGAAAATTGACAAGGGTCAGTATATTCAAGTAAAGTATGTCTTAAATGACATATAAACCTCTTTTTAAGACATATTGAAAGGCATGCATGATGCGAGTCGGTTTTATTGCGTTTCCCGGTTTTCAGATACTGGATATGGCCGCTGTCACAGTGTTTGAAATGACCAACCTGCTTGCTGGGCAGCCTTTATATGAATTGGTACTGGTTTCGGAGAATGGCGGTCTGGTTCAGAGTTCCAGCGGCGTAGCCGTACAAACTGAAGCTTTGGGCGGGCAGCAGTTTGATACCTTGATGGTGATGGGTGGTATCGGTATTCATGAGGCATCTGTAACACTGCGCGAATATCTGCAGGCCGCACTGCCAACTACGCGACGCATCGCCAGTATCTGTACTGCTGCGTTTATTCTGGCACAGGCAGGCCTGCTTGATGGCGTGCGTGCCAGCACACACTGGCGGCATGCACGCGAATTGCAGCGCCGTTACCCAAATATCAAGGTCGAAGAGAACCGCATTTTCATTCGAGATGGCAAGGTCTGGACATCAGCCGGCATGACCGCCTGTATTGACCTTGCTCTGGCACTGGTGGAAGAAGATGCAGGCACGGAAGTGGCTCGCGATGTTGCCAGACACATGGTGGTTTACCACCGCCGCACAGGCGGGCAATCGCAGTTTTCTGCGCTATTGGAGCTGGAGCCAAAGTCTGACCGTATTCAGACTGCGTTGACCTACGCCAAGGGCAACCTGAACAGGCCGCTATCTGTAGATGAACTTGCAGAAGTTGCGCACCTGAGCCCACGTCAGTTCAGCCGTGCATTCCGCGCAGAAACCGGACAATCACCAGCCAAGGCAATAGAAAACCTGCGGGTGGAAGCAGCACGCACCATGATAGAAACAGCGCGTCACCCGATAGATGTGGTCGCCCGGGAAACCGGCTTTGCCGACCCGGAGCGCATGCGCCGTGCATTTATCCGCACACTTGGCCAGCCACCTCAGGCGATCAAGCGCAGCGCTCGTCTGCTCAGCCACTAAACTACCAGCCATACCCCAGCGTGAACAGCAGGGTGGCATCGTCTCGCTTGCGACCGGCCGCCGGCCGGCTATCCCAGTTGTAATTGAGTTGGGTGCTGGCATTAAAATTAAAGAAAAGCGGAAAACGCAGGCCAGTCTTGGAGTAAACCAAAGTCTGGTTATTGGTCTGCAAACCCATTAGCACTTCGTGCTCGTGAAACAATTTGGTGGTACCGCTGAACAGCATCTGATCAAACTTGGTAGCCCAGCGCACACCAGGGTAGCTTTCATC
>CAYXMC010000093.1:0-6600 GCA_964466095.1 uncultured Methylophilaceae bacterium
GGTGGGTATAATCCGGCGTTGCGAAAGCTCTCGCTCATTCTGTCGCCGGCATTTATCTGGTTATGCTCTCGCTCCAACGCATCAGAAACGACTTTGTTACCCACGATATCTTCACAGGTTTTGATCGCATCCAGAATTGGGATGCCAGTCTGATACATCAAAGCAAAGTAGCGCGCAAAACGAGCCATAATAATTTTTTGCAAAATTGGGCCGGTCACCGGCATATACAGTAAAAGATAATCAAATTTGTAGCGAAAACGCGCACTTTGGCGAATACCGATCACGACACCAGCAAACAATAAGAACGGCATGGATAAGATCAGCCACCAGTAGTCCACAAAAATATCTGAAAGAAATATCAAGACCTTGGTTTGGGTTGGCAATTTCTGCCCCATATTCCCCAAGAACGAGACCATCTGCGGTACCAGATATGTCATTAAAAAGGACACTGCTCCAAGCACGACAAACAGGACAAAAACCGGATATGCAATCAGCTTTTTGGTTTGTGATATCAACTCATGCTGCCACTTGAGGGTAGAAGCAAGGTTATCGAAAACTTGTGGTAGCTGGCCAGTTTGCTCACCGGCTTTTATAAGACTTGTCATCACGTCACTGAAGACTTTTGGGTGCTCAGCCATGGCTTGGGAGAGCATCTTACCGCCCTCAACTTCAGAAACGAGTGTGCCGATCACTTTCTGGAAATGGGGATTTGTGGTGCTGTCACGCACATCCATCAGCCCCTCAATCAGAGGCACGCCTGCAGAAGATAGCTGTTCCATTTGAAAACAGAACATGACCAGATCTTCCAGCCCCACTTTTTTAGCAGCAAAGACTGCATTGTTTTTTTGAACTTGCTTGAAAGTAATCAAGCTGAGGCCGATTCGATCTAGCCTTAACTCCAGATCAATCTCATTGAGGGCATCAAGCTCACCCTGTGCCGGGTTACCAACCTGATCAACCGCCTTGTAGTTATACGTAGGCACATTAACCTCAGTTAAATCGATTGGTCAGGTCAATCACGCGGGAAACTTCATTGATGCTGGTATAGCCTTCGAGTATGCGTCTGATGCCATCGTCCGCAAGGGTAGTAAAGCCCTTTTCCAGCGCGATTGCGCGAATTTGATCTACTGGCGAGCGACGCGCTATCAAGGAATCCATATCACTGTCGATGCGCAGCAACTCAATAATGGCCATACGGCCTCTGTAGCCGTGATAATTGCAACGCTTACAACCTACATGGCGGAATATCTGAATATCGTCACGGGGTTTGACTCCCAGAATCTTGCGCTCTGTATCATCCGGTGAATAGCCTTCTTTGCAATGCGGGCACAAGACTCGCACCAGACGCTGTGCAACCACACCAATAATATTGCCGGCCATAATGTCAGGCGAAATGCCGATATCCAGCAAGCGCGGAAATGCGCCAAGCGCAGAATTGGTATGCAAAGTACTGAATACCTGGTGACCGGTCATGGCAGCACGGAAAGCCATAGTCGCTGTATCACTATCTCGAATTTCACCGACCAGAATGATGTCTGGGTCTTGGCGCATGATGGATCGGATACCGTTGGCAAAATCAACCTTATTCACTTCAGCCACAGAAGTCTGGCGCATCATGGTCACCGGGTATTCAACCGGATCTTCCAAGGTCATGATGTTGACGCCTTCAGTATTCTGAAATGACAGTAAGGAATAAAGCGTAGTCGTTTTACCGCTACCAGTAGGCCCGGTTACCACCATGATGCCCTCTGGGCGCGTCATCATGAGCTTCAGCGCATCTAGTGTTTCCTCGCGCAGCCCCATGCGCTCCAGCGGGATAATCGATTTTTCGCGGTCCAGCACACGCAGAACGATATTTTCACCATGAATGGTGGGATGGCTAGCTACCCGGAAATCGATAGGCCGACCGCAAAGGCTCATATTGAGACGGCCATCTTGTGGAGATCGTGTTTCCGCGATGTCCATTCCGCTAATCACCTTGAGGCGAACTGCAATCCCAGGCCAATAAGTCTTGTGCAAGCTGCGTATCTGCTGCAATACACCATCAATACGATAGCGAATACGCAAGAAGGCATATTCAGGCTCAAAGTGGATATCGGAGGCGCCACGCTTTACTGCATCCATCAACAATGCGCCCACCAGACGCACGACTGGCTGAGTATACTCATCACCTTCGGCTTGCAGGCTTTTATAGTCGATTTCACCAGTTTCGATTTCACGGAGTATGCCATCCACCGAAAGCTCATAGCCGTAAAACTGGTCAATATATTCTTCAAGCTGGGCATCAGCTGCCAGCATGGGCTTGACCTGAATTTGTCCACCCAGCATAGCTCGCAACTGATCAAGCGCGACGACATTAAACATGTCAGACATCGCCACTACCAGTAATTTGGTCAAATCCTCATAGGCTACTGGCAAGAGATGATATCGACGTGCAAAATCTTCAGGGACTAGCTTAAGAGCATCGGCATCGGCAACCACAGTCGCCAGATCAATACTTTCCTGACCTATGGTGTGGGCCACCAGATCTCTGACCATAGCCTCGGTGACAAATCCAAGACGAACCAACTGGCGGCCAAGCGGAATATTATTCTGCTCCTGCTCCATTAGGGCGATGCGCAGTTGATCCTGACTGATCAGGCTTTGCTGCACCATCAACTCGCCGAGTCTTAATTTTCGTCTTTGTTCAGCCATGCTGTAGCTGGATCCTTGTTTCTTTTTGTTTACTATTTATCAGTTTAAACCGCGCAGGACAAGGCTGAGCGGACTTTACAACTCAATACTTTGCCATTATTTAATCTGGGCAATACGAGACTCAAGCTGAGCCAGATCAATACCACTGGAACCCGTTCTTCTGGCTAGCTCTAATGCTTGTTTGTAATAAGGTAGCGCCACTGTCGGCTTGCCAAGCTGGTCAAGACTCACAGCCAGATTAAATGCGTACTCTGGATTACCTGTATCAAAATGGTAAGCCTGAAAGTATGACTGCTGAGCTGCAGCCCACTGATTCTGCTCTGCATAGATACTACCCAAGGCAGCATGTAGATATGCTGCTTCTGGCTGCTGTACTAGCAGATTCTTGATACGCGATTCACTACCGACTGGGTCTGTCTGGCTAACGACAGAAACCATGGCAGCTTGTGCTACGGTGTTTCTAGGCTC
The DNA here is from genome assembly GCA_964466095.1 of uncultured Methylophilaceae bacterium. Taxonomy (GTDB): domain Bacteria; phylum Pseudomonadota; class Gammaproteobacteria; order Burkholderiales; family Methylophilaceae; genus CAYXMC01. The sequence goes on from CAYXMC010000093.1 coordinate 3,163, forward strand.
AACCTCAAGGACCTTGCCGTACCAGCCTAATGCATCATCATTCCGACCCTGACGGGCTGCAACTGCAGCCATTCCGAGCAATGCGTCTACATTGCGCACGTCACTGCGCAAAGCTTGTCGGTAATACTGTTGTGCAATTGCATCGTTACCAGAATTGAACGCTTGATACGCAGTAGCAATATCCGGATTGACTTTGGGCTGCGGTGTATTGCGGGTAATTTTTACAGTCGTGTTTTCTGTGACAGGCACTGGTTCACCAAACGCAATTTGCTCCGATTGAGTTGGCTTTTTGGTTGGCTTGGCTAACTCTGGATTCACAGTTTGCTTGGCCTGCTCCAAAGCTTGATCTAGCTTTTGCATGGCTGTATCTACTCCGGAAACCACCGCCTGTTTGGCAGCTTCCAATTGCGGATTTTGCGGTATCTCGGCGACCTTGTTATCTGGTATCTCAGCCACGGCCGGCACAGCCTCTGCGGCTGACGGTTCTGCATTGACAGGTTTTTCGGGCATCATGACTGGCGCTTGCGGCCTTGCCATGACGATAGCAGGTTGACTAAGTGATTGGAGATAACTGTAAAACTCCCAACCACCAATACCTAAAATCAGGAAAATTACCAAGCTAATGAGAATGGCTTTCTTGGTGGAGTTTGGATTTTTATCTTTGGATTTAGCAGAGAACATGACAGCTGCCTGCTGGCGTAGCTGCCTGTTCTCATCCGCAGGCGGTTTACTGTGTTGGCCAAGAACTGGACGTGCAGTTTGCACCGGTGATGAAACAGACGGCGCATTTGTCATTGATACTGGCTCTGGGTCCTTAGTTGCTTCTGGAATAACATCTGACTTGGGCTCTGATATTGCTGAAGAAGCTACCTCAGCTTCCTTTTTTGGGAGCTCTTCCAAGCTAAGGGATGGAGCGTCGGTGGATTGCGAGTCTGCTTTTTTGCCGTCCTCCGCTTTTTGCAGGGCTTTAATTAACAGGCTCATTTAGCTTTTGCTCCAGCTGAACGCCCGGCAAATATTGCTTATAGGTTCTCAGCTCATCACTCTCAAGACTGGCGTTAGCAATAACAGTTGGTCGCAAAAAGATGACGAGTTCAGTTTTTCTGGTGGAGTTGTTACGGCCATTGAACACTCTTCCAAGAAGAGGTAGCTCATTCAAACCAGGCACAGAATCAGTATTTCTGAAAATTTCATCCTGCATCAAACCACCGAGCACTGCTGTGTTGCCACTGCGCACTTGCAAAATGGATTCCATTTCACGTACTTGAATCTGTGGTATCTGGCTTTGTATTGTCGTCAATGTAGGATTTGGATCTCGTACAAAGCTTAATACTCTGGAAATGGTTGGGCGGACATTGATATTTACCTCGCCTGTATCATTGATTTGCGGGGTGACGCTCATGACCATACCAACAGGCACAGTGTTAGGCGTTGTTGTCACTGAAAGTAAATTGGTAGAGCCGGTACCAACCCCTTGCGAAACTTGAGATTGCACTGTGAAATAAACCAGATTGTTCACAACCTTGAGTACCGCAGTCTGGTTGTTCAACACCATCAATTTTGGGCTGGACAGAACCTTAGTATCACCAAACTGCTTTAACAGCGTAATGGATGCACTAATATTGCCAATCGCACTTAAAGGATTAAGATAGCCAGCGACTAAACCAGCAGTAGTATTGCCACCCAGCGCATTTTGCGCAAATCCGGTAGCTCCACCAGTGGCGTTGATAGTGGCGCTTGGCCCTAATGTCTGGTCAACCACAAAGCCACTATTGGAAGCTGAGTTGTTGAGTCTGCTCCAATCAATCCCAGACTGAAAATTATCACTCAATTGCACTTCGACAATAGTCGCTTCAATCAGCACTTGCTTCTTGGCACTGGCCATTACCTTGTCCAGAAACTCTTGAACCTTCTCATGCTGCTTGCTAGTTGCACGCACACTGATAATGCCGGTTTCCGGGCTTGCGATCACTGTTGCAGCAAACAGTGTCTTGAACTCAGTTCTGGCATCTTCTCGAGCTTGTGCCGCATTTCTTGCATCATCTCCAGAAGCTGCATTGCCAGAATTATTGGCGGCATTTTGCGCCGCCCGCAATCCTGCCAGAGCACCCGCGAGACCACTGCCAGATTCGTTAGAACCACTCTGTGCAGCTGATGGATCGGACTGGCGCGATTGTTGATCCTGATTGGTGCCTGCACTTCTTGAAATCAATACTTCCTTGTCAGTTTCCGCTAGCAAATCCTTGATATTTTGTACTAGCGTTTCCCACAAATGATTGCGGGCAACACTGGTCACAGAAGTACGGGAACTGTTAGTTGCTGCCCCTCCTGTTGATCCTGCTGCTGAAGAGCCAGCTGTAGTACTTCCAGCTGTACCGGTAGTAGCTGCACGACCGGTACTGGCAATTTCAGCTGCTGCTCCAATAAAGCCACTGGTGTCACGAGACATATTCACGTAATCCACTTTGTATGTCCGTAAGACTGGCAGATCGGGTCCTATGCTCAATACATTGCCTTCCAGCTTGTAGGTCAGATCTACCTGCTTGGCCAGGCGCTCAAGAATCGCCGGTAGGGTTTGATCCACAGCATTCAGAGTCACTCGTCCCTGAATCGAAGGATGAATATCTACATTCAGTTTGCTTTCACGGGCAAGCGCAAAGAGTATTTCTTTAACTGGTACTTCGTTTACTACAACACTGTAGGTTTGTTCTTTGCTTTTTGCCTTGGGAGGAGGCACATAGATGTTACTTTTGACAGGCTTGGGAATGGAAACTGGTGCTGACACTACTTCATTTTTTTGAGCATTGCCGTTAGCATCAATGTGCCCAGTGGATGGAGTAACTCTGGATTGGTGTGTACACCCCGCCAGTACTGATGCTACTGCAATTAGCCACAGTTTTTTCATATCACCCCGAACCATCTCCATAATACCATTGTTGTTATTGTGATTTATCTCACAAACTGCTTGAGACTGCAATAGTAACTTATTGAAGTTTCTTTATTTCTTCATTAATTCCTCCGACCGTTCTCAACCTTGGTCGATTGGATTTCAATGATTTTGGTAATCTTTGTATTGCCTTGCTTGCTTCGTTCCAACCTGCATACTCCCCATATGTGACACTGAGGAATGGTCTGCCATTTTCCCGAGTCCTGAATACATAGACTTTTTCGATCTCTATTTGATTGGCTAGTATCTTCAATTGCTGACGCATTTGCCCATCATCTCCAGCTCCCATCAGCAATATAGTTACCGTAGAAGCCGGATGCTGTTCCAACCAAAGCTTGGTCGCTTGTAAACGACGCTCCAGAATATCGTTGCTTTCAGCTGGCTTGGTTTCGGCAACCACTACTGGAGCAACTGGATGTACCTGGTTTTGTACAGCGGCTGGTGCTGGTGCTGGTGCTGGTGCTGGTGCTGGTGCTGGTGCTGGTGCTGGT
>CAYXMC010000094.1:0-4905 GCA_964466095.1 uncultured Methylophilaceae bacterium
TACTAAATCGTGGTGCGGATTTAAATTTTATGGATGAAAATGGGTTTCATCCGATTGACTATGCAATTAATAGTACATCAATTAAAAACATAGAAACTGTAAAGTTTCTAATTGGAATGGGCGCAAATCCTAACCTACCTTCGATTTATGGTGAGTCAACCATAACCAGTGCAGAAAGATTTTTATCGTCAACAAGTAACTGGCCGAGAATGAAAGAGGCATTATCTAGCGGTTCAAAATGATTTTATGTGTTATCTAATTAGCAAGCGTAGGTCGGATGAGCCCGCGTAGGGCGCAATAACTGTAAGGCATTGCGCCGTATGTTTTAATTTCTCATCTGGCGCAATACGCTACGCTATTGTCGCCCTACAAGTTAAGGGCTGTGCTCTGGAAGCCAATACCCATGCGCCTGTCAGGGCATGTCTTTAAACAGGAGTTTCATTATGATTGCTAAAACTTTGTGCCTGTTTTGCATATTGCTGTTCCCATTTCCGGCTGTTGCTGCGCAGCCGGATGAGAAGAATTGCACGCAGGCGATTGCCTCTGCCCAGAAAATGCTGAATGAAATGCCGACAAAGACCCCACGGGATCAGGAAGATTTGCGGGAGTTGAAAGCAAAACAGGAGCGGCTGATTACCGAAGGGCGCCGCAATGGTAAGAGTGAGTGTGAGATATGGAGTGCGGTTATGGGGAATGCGTTTAACCAGTAACAAACCTATGCCCTGAGAGGCAATATCCATGCGCCTCTCGGGCCTGCTCCACAAGGCAATAACCACGGGCATCTTCAAGATGCCCTGTAAGCCAATAACCGTGAGGGTTCTGGCGGTACATCAAAAAAGGGCAATCGGGTAACCGTTTGCCCTTTTGTTTTTAGTGGTGTTTGTTCTTCTCTGCCACGTAATCCATGATGGCAAACAAGAGGCCGGTGATGATGAAGGTGGCGTGGATGCCCACCATCCAGCTCATTTGTTCGGTGGTGAGGTGTGAATCGCCAGCACTTTGATGCACAAAGGCCTTGAGCAGATCAATGGCTGAAATGGCGACGATGGAGCCGATGAGTTTGAGCTTGAGGCCGGAATAATCTACCTTACCCATCCAGTCTGGCCTGTCTACGCTATCTGCGGTGTCGATCTTGGAAACGAAGTTTTCGTAACCGCTGAAGATGACCATGATGAGCAGATTGGCAACTAGCGTGATGTCTATCAGCGCCAGCAGTGAGAGGACAGTTTCCTGCTCCGTTGCTGTGCTGAGGTGCGCCAGTGTATGCCAGAACTCTTGCCCAAACTTGAACAGCAATATACCCAAACCGCCAACCAGCCCGACATACATCGGGGCAAGCAGCCAGCGGCTGCGAAAGATGATGGTTTCCAGCAGGTGTTCGAAAAACTTGTTCATATGGAGGCTTCTGTCAGGGTTTGAAAGTTAAATTATAGCCTGCATGCATGGCTTGAGTTACGTGTGTTTTTGCATGAATGATGGTCTTTTAGTTGGTGTTTTCTGCATTTTGGCTGATGCACTGGAAAAACAGCGACTTATCAAAAAATTATCAATATGTTGTGTTTTTTTCTTGTTTCAGCCAAACATCTTGTTTTATAGTGGCGTCACTACGGTCCTCAAGGTTCTATCGAACCGCGAGTTAAAAGGGAATCCGGTGCGGCACTTCAACGTTGCCAATACCGGGGCTGCCCCCGCAACTGTAATCGGATAGTACGCTGCCATCTCGCTGTCACTGAGCTGCAAAGCTCGGGAAGACCGGCAAAGTGCAATGACCCGAAAGCCAGGAGACCTGCCGTGGAGAAATTTTTCTTAACGTTTGAGGCGGGGTGTCCTCGGCAGATGAAAAGCGCAATCGCGCTTGTTCCTTGCTAGTCATGCAATGTGTTGATGCTATTCGCATGAGATGCCCGCTCACCATACAGGGAGCGAAATATGGATGATCTTTTTCAATCACATTCCACACCACAGGCGGCTGCGGCTGGCTTGCAGGTAATCCGGCGTAATGGCGCGATTGTGCCTTTCGATGCCGACAAAATCACAATTGCTTTGAGCAAGGCTTTTTTGGCAGTGGCTGGTGAACATGCCAGTTTGTCGCAACACGTGCGTGACCAGCTGGCCGGGCTTACTCAGCTGGTAGTGCATGCTTTGGCGCGCCGCCAGCCAGCCGGTGGCTCAGTGCATATCGAAGATATTCAGGATCAGGTGGAGCTGGCACTGATGCGGGCTGGTAGCCACGATGTGGCGCGTGCTTATGTGCTTTACCGCGAAAAGCGTGCCGCTGAGCGTGCCAGCCAGCATGTTGAGGCGCCACAGCTGCATGTGAATATGAATGGCAATTTGCAGCCTTTGAATATCAATGCGCTCAGCAGCATGGTGCAGGAAGCCTGTCATGGCTTGGGCGAAGAAGTCAGTGCCAAGCTGGTGGTGGAGCAGGCGGTACGTGACCTTTACGATGGCATAGCCTTCAGTGAGGTACGTAAAGCCCTTATTCTCTCTGCCCGCAGCCTGATCGAGCGCGAGCCAGCTTACAACTACGTTACCGCGCGTTTGCAGCTAGATTTGGTGCGTGCAGAAGTGCTTGGTGAGAACGTCAGCCATGAAGAGATGCGTAGCCGTTATGCCGAGTATTTTCCGCAGTACATCAAGCTGGGGGTGGAGACTGAGCTGCTGGATGAACGCTTGGCGCAATTCGACTTGGCCAGGCTGGGCGCTGCCTTGCAGGCCGACCGCGATTTTCAGTTTGGCTACCTGGGTTTGCAAACCCTGTATGACCGCTATTTCCTGCATGTCGAAGAGCGCCGTATCGAGCTGCCGCAGATATTCTTCATGCGCGTGGCAATGGGTCTTGCTATCAACGAGATAGACCGCGAAGCACGTGCTATTGAGTTCTACCATGTGCTTTCCAGTTTTGATTTCATGAGCTCGACACCGACGCTGTTTAACAGCGGCACCCGTCATTCGCAGCTTTCCAGTTGCTACCTGACGACTGTCAGCGATGATCTCGACGGCATCTATCAGGGCATCAAGGAGAATGCACTGCTGCAGAAATATGCTGGTGGACTTGGCAACGACTGGACGCCGGTACGCGCCCTTGGCTCGCGTATCAAGGGTACCAACGGGAAAAGTCAGGGCGTGATTCCTTTCCTCAAGGTGGTGAACGATACCGCTGTTGCCGTGAATCAGGGTGGCAAGCGCAAGGGTGCTGTTTGCGCTTATCTGGAGACCTGGCATCTGGATATTGAGGAGTTTCTTGACCTGCGCAAGAACACTGGGGATGACCGTCGGCGTACCCACGACATGAACACCGCACACTGGATTCCAGACTTGTTCATGAAGCGTGTGACCGAGAATGCCGAGTGGACCTTGTTTTCACCGGCTGATGTACCGGACCTGCACGACAAATTCGGCAAGGCGTTTGAAGCGGCTTATACCGAATATGAACGCCGTGCTGACAATGGCGAGATCAAGCTGTTCAAGCGAGTGTCTGCCTTGCAGATGTGGCGCAAGATGCTCTCCATGTTATTCGAGACCGGCCATCCGTGGATCACTTTCAAAGACCCTTGCAATATCCGCTCACCACAGCAGCACGTGGGCGTGGTGCATAGCTCAAATCTGTGTACCGAGATCACGTTGAATACATCCGATACCGAGATCGCTGTCTGCAACTTGGGATCGGTCAACCTGATGGCGCATCTGGTGGAAGAAAACGGCAAGCTGATGCTGAACCACCAGAAGCTGGAATCGACTATCAGGGTTGGCATGCGCATGCTGGATAACGTGGTGGATATCAATTTTTACGCCGTGGGCAAAGCGCGTAATTCCAACTATCGCCACCGCCCGGTGGGTATGGGCATCATGGGTTTCCAGAATGCGCTGCACGCCATGCGTATTCCGTATGCTTCTGAAGCAGCGGTAGAGTTTGCCGACCGTGCGATGGAGGCTATCTGCTACAACGCTTATTGGGCATCTACTTTGCTGGCCGAAGAGCGCGGTGCCTATTCCAGCTTCAAGGGCAGCTTGTGGGATCAAGGCATTTTGCCGCTGGATACCCTGGAGCTGTTGAGCCGTGAGCGTGGCGGCCAAGTGGAAGTAGACCGCAGCAGTACGCTGGATTGGGCTGCTTTGCGTTCGCGTATCAAGCAGGTGGGTATGCGCAATTCCAACTGCGTGGCCATCGCGCCGACGGCTACTATCTCCAATATCGTCGGCGTATCTGCCAGTATCGAACCTGAATATCAGAACCTTTACGTCAAATCCAACCTTTCTGGCGAGTTCACCATCGTCAACGAGCAACTGGTAGCAGACCTTAAAGCACGTGAGTTGTGGGATGAAGTGATGGTGTCCGATCTCAAGTATTACGACGGCTCATTGTCCCGTATTGAGCGCGTACCTGCAGATCTTAAGGCGCTATATGCCACGGCTTTTGATGTCGATCCAACTTGGCTGGTGGAAGCTGCGGCACGCCGCCAGAAGTGGATAGATCAGGCGCAATCGCTCAACCTGTATTTTGCTGTGCCTTCCGGCAAGAAGCTCAACGACACCTATCTATTGGCATGGCAGCGTGGCCTCAAGACCACCTATTACCTGCGTTCTCTAGGCGCTACAGCAGCCGAGAAATCCACGGGCAGCGGTGGTGAGCTGAATGCAGTGGCGGCGCAGGTGGTGGAGGCGGTGCCGAAAGCGTGCTCGATCGACAATCCCGATTGCGAGTCCTGCCAATAAGCAAGTCGCTGCAAACTTCTGTGGCTTTGTTGCAACCGTACTCAAAAACTGCGTCGTACTGATATGTACTGCCTTGTTTTTTGCGCTCGGTTGCGCCTCGCCACAAAAGCTTTCGCAGACTTGCTGAGCAGCTCGCATAGAAGTTTTGATTTTGTTGTGTAGTTAGGACGATGCGAAATAAAAGGA
>CAYXMC010000094.1:5005-6568 GCA_964466095.1 uncultured Methylophilaceae bacterium
CTCGCATAGAAGTTTTGATTTTGTTGTGTAGTTAGGACGATGCGAAATAAAAGGAAAAACAAATGTTAAGTTTTGAAGAAGAAGTTTTAGTAGAAGAGCCCATTACCCAAGCGGTTCAACAGCCCCAAGCACATGCCCTAGGAGCCAATATCCATGCGCCTCAGCGGGCAGCTAATCAGCCTTCTGTATTGGGGCGTGTCAATGCTTCGGACAAGCGCATGATTAATGGCCAGACGGACGTGAATCAACTGGTTCCGTTCAAGTATCACTGGGCTTGGGATAAGTATCTGGCTGGCTGCGCTAACCATTGGATGCCGCAGGAAGTCTCTATGAGTCGCGACATTGCGCAGTGGAAAGACAGCACAGCGCTGACTGAGGATGAACGCCTTATCGTCAAACGCAACCTGGGTTTTTTCACCACAGCCGATTCGCTTGCAGCAAACAATATCGTGCTGGGCACTTATCGCCACATTACCGCGCCAGAATGCCGCCAGTATTTACTCCGACAGGGTTTTGAAGAGGCGATACACACTCATGCTTACCAGTACATCGTTGAGAGTCTGGGGCTGGATGAGGCCGAGGTGTTTAATGCTTATCAGGAAGTGGCGAGTATCAAGGCCAAAGATGATTTCCTGATTCCATTTATCAATACGCTGACAGACCCTGCATTCAAGACCGGTACGCCAGAAGCTGACCAGCAGTTGCTGCGTTCACTGATTGTGTTTGCCTGCATCATGGAAGGATTGTTCTTCTATGTCGGCTTTGTGCAGATACTGGCGCTTGGTCGTCAGAACAAGATGCAGGGTGCGGCAGAGCAGTACCAGTACATCCTGCGTGATGAGTCCATGCACTGCAATTTCGGTATTGATGTCATCAACACTATCAAGCTGGAGAACCCGCATTTGTGGACGGCTGAATTCCGAGAGGAGATCAGTGGCCTGATTCAGCATGGTGTGGAGCTGGAATACCACTACGCGGAAGCCACTATGCCGCGCGGCGTACTCGGCCTCAATGCCAATATGTTCAAGGAATACCTGCGCTTTATCGCTAACCGTCGTTGCCAGCAGATCGGCCTGGATGTGCTGTATCAAGGAGCGACTAATCCATTTCCATGGATGAGCGAGATGATAGATCTGAAGAAAGAGAAAAACTTCTTTGAGACTAGAGTTACCGAGTACCAAACTGGTGGCGCGCTAAGCTGGGATTAATCGCTTGCTGTGAGCTTAAATGATAATTAATATTATCTGAGCTAGATCAATATGGCTTCCTTCATGACAGCTAATATGCGCTCGGCTTTAAGGGCTGGCAGTATTTACGCTGGTTCTTTTATCGCAAGGATCACAACCTTCGCCGTCTTGGCGCAGGCAGGATGCCTCGTGTCGGATTTTAAGTCTCACAGCTGTCCACACTCAATAAAAATAAGGAAAAGACATGTTGATGATGCGTAAAATTACCCATAGTCTCAAGACGGCCTTGGGGGAAAGAGATGCCTATACCAAAGACCACTCGGACCGTGTAGGGCGGCTGGCGGTAGAACTCGGCAGGCATTGCAAGTTGAGCATG
>CAYXMC010000095.1:0-6556 GCA_964466095.1 uncultured Methylophilaceae bacterium
GGATGGCTTTCGGGATAACGCTGAGCAGTCTTCTGAGCGTACCAATGCCAATTTTGGCTATCGTTTCAACGAGAATGTAGAAACCAGATTTTTTGTCGGGTATACCAACAACAACTCAGAACTACCGAGCAATCTGACCAAGACCCAGCTCAATCGAGATCCTCAGCAGTCCACCATCGTTCCGGGTCAGGGTATCAATAAACGCAATCTGGATCTGTGGCGAATCGCTAACAAGACTACTTTTACCTTTGACAACACACGTATTGAGATTGGCGCCTTTTATTCCAGCAAGGATCTCTTCCACCCCATTATCGACTTGGCCTTTCTGGGGCCCTTTGCGCCGACCCTGGGGGTGATTGACCAAAAAACAGATGATTATGGGATCAATGCAAGACTGTTACACGACGGTCATTTGTTTGGATTAAGAAATGAGTTCATCGCTGGTGTCAGCCCGACTTATGGCACAACCGAAGACAAGCGCTTCCGTAACATCAATGCCCACCGTGGTGCCTTGACTAATCGGTTTGATCAGACAGCGAGCAACTTTGAGGCTTTCGCTGAAAATCGGCTGTTTGTATTGCAAGATCTCGCGCTAGTCACCGGCTTGCAGTATGTACGCTCCAAACGGGAGGCGAAAGATAAGCTGATCGCCGCTACCGGGGACGAAAGTTATAACGAAACCTATACCCAAACCAACCCGAAACTTGGTCTGCTTTATCAGATGCAGCCCAATGTTCAGATGTTTGCGAATGTCTCTCGCAGCTTTGAACCACCAAGCTTTGGAGAATTAACCAATCGAACGACTGCTGCAGTGCTGAAAGCACAAAAGGGAACGACATTTGAAATCGGAACCCGCGGTAATGGCACCCATGTGGACTGGGATATTGCGGCTTATTACGCAAGACTCAGTGATGAATTATTGGAAACATTCATTGCCCCCGGTGCCAGTGCTACCCGAAATGCCTCAAAAACCATACACAAAGGCATTGAAATGGGCATGACAGCCAGATTGCCGTTCAATCTTGAGTGGAGACACAGCCTGCTCATCAATGATTTCAAATTTGATGGGGATAATAATTTTGACGACAACCGTCTAGCAGGCATACCACGCTCATTCATGAGAGGTGAATTACTCTACCGTGCCGGTGGTTTCTACGCAGGCCCAACCATAGAAACCTCGCCACAACGTTATGCGGTTGATTTTGCCAACACCACATACAATGACAATTACACTCTGTTGGGCTGGAAAATGGGCCAGCAGATCAATCAGCATATCTCATGGTTTATAGAGGGTAGAAACCTCACAGACAGAAAATATGCATCGGCTACTGGTGTGGTCAGTCAAATCAACCCCTTCAACAATAATGTATTCCTGCCCGGTGATGGACGTGCCGTCTACATGGGTTTGCAATACCGCTATTAAGCTTGTGTTGAGTGCCGGTCACCCCACTCCCTGTGACCGGCATTTTTTATAAGGAAATATCATGCGTATTTTTTTAACCTTGCTCGGCTTGATGCTGTCGCTTCCACTGTTTGCGGCAGATCGCGATGAAGCCAATGTTGCGCACACCATTTTGATGCAATGGGATACAGCGGATGCCCCGGTCACAGTTGGCCCGGTCTCTGTGGTCAATCAGCATGCAATCGCCGGATGGACAAAAAGTGATAGGGGTGGCCGCGCTCTGCTGAGGAGAACAGCGACAGGATGGGAAGTATTTGTCTGTGGCGGTGACGACATGATGACACCAGCTTATTTGACACAAGCTGGCATGAGCCTGACAGAGGCGCAGCAACTCTTGAAATCTCAGCGCCATCTGGAACAACAGTTACCGCAGGAAAAACAACAACAACTCTCAAGCTTTAGTGGCGTAATGCCCGTCATGCCACAAGACAGCCATGAGCAGCATCAAGGCCACCACCATCATGAGTAAGTATTGGCTCACATGGCATCGCTGGCTGGGGCTGGTCACCTCTATCGGTGTGTTTTTATGGGCAGCGTCCGGCTTTTGCCATCCCATCATGACGCATTTGCAACCTTCCCCCATCGCTTTTAGCGCACCAGCTCAAGAGCTGAATTTGAGTCATGCGCTTACCCCGATACAAGTATTGGAGAAGCATCAGATTCCGGCTGTCAATCACATCAACTTAGTCACACTGGATGATCAGAACTACTATCAGATGACAGTGAATGTGGCACATCCAGCCCGTTACTTTTCAATCAAAGATGGCTCAGAGTTAGCCGATGGTGACCAGCACTATGCGGAAATGCTGGCCTTGCATTTCACAGGCCGCAAGCATGATGAAATAGCCTCTGCGCGCTTGATCACTGGATTTGACCAAGACTATCACCCGGTCAACCAATTATTGCCGGTTTGGCGGATTGAGTTCAAAAATAGCCCTCATCTGCGGGCTTATATTGACACTCGCGGTTCTCGCCTTTCCACTTTGGTAGACGACACCCGACATACCCTGACCCAGGTATTCCGGATTGGCCACAACTGGTCTTTTGCAGAATCACATCCTCTATTGCAAGTCAGCTTGATGGCAACCGTGCTAAGCATTGCCTTGTTGTCTGCCGGATCCGGAATTTATCTGTACTTCCGCTATCGTAATAGCAACCAACAACGCTTGAAGAGTCAGCCAGTACGTCGATATCACCGTAAGCTAGGGTTCGCCATTGCCCTGACTACCCTCTTGTTTGCGTCCAGCGGCCTGTTTCATCTGATCACCAGCTACCAGCGGGAACAGCAGCCGGCGACCCATTTGGATCAGCCAGCTTTTCTTGCTGCCGATTTCAGCTTGCCGCACTGGCAAAAAATCAGCCAACAAACAGTCAGCAGCCTGCATCTGGTCACTTATCAGCAAGCTAGTGCATGGCTGGTCAGCCAGTCTCAGGCCGATACGCCAAGAGCCCAAGTAGCTGTGCTGAAGCAGGAAGGACATAACCACCATCACGCCCAGCATCACCAAAAACCACATTTTGAAGTAATAGCTGCTGGCACATCACCTGAAAATGCAGATCTGGAAACTTTGCTGAATAAGCAAGCGGCAGCGTATGCAGGCTTAGATATAGAGGACATCAGCGACACGCAATGGATTACGCAATTTGGTGGCGAATACGGCTTTATTTTTAAACGCCTGCCAGTACTTCGCGTGCAATTTAAGGCTAAGGGCAACCCCAGATACTTTATTGAGCCAATGACAGGCGCACTTGCCGCTCGCATTGATGATCTGGACGGGCTGGAGGGCTTCTCCTTTGCCTACCTGCACAAATGGGCTTACCAGTCGCTGAACAAGGATGTGCGTGATGCCATGGTCATGCTGTTTGCGCTCATCAATATCATCGTCAGCGTGCTTGGTATGATTTTATTCAGTCGCAAGCTGATGCTGCACAGAATTTAAGTGGCGGGAAATCCAGCTTGAGTGAAGTTCAGGCGGCTCGTAGTGAAGCTTTCCGCCTTGCATATTGATCTTTTGCACGTAGCCATCTACATAAACCTGATTGCCCAGGTTATACCTGCTGTCAGCCGCAAGATTAGGATTGTGCACTTGGTATCCCAACAGCTCGGCCACCCAGCTTGCAACATCATAATGGGAAACATGATCCCAACGGTTGATTTTATCGAGTAGAGAAGTATCAGCGTTTTTACTGTATATCATCACTGGCACCTCAATGATTTTAGGATGCAGATCATTATGTCCCCAGCGACCCTCCTCACCTAGTAACTGGCCATGGTCAGAGGTAATAATCAAATATGACTCCCCTTCCAGTTTATCGAATTCGTTAACCAAATCCCGAATCACATCGTCCATGTAGCGTATGGCGTTGTCATAAGCATTATTCATACGCTCATCTTTTGTCAGAGAGGCATCATCCGGCCACATAGCGATATCTTCATCATGCTGACGATAGTTTTTTTCGTAAGGCAAATGGGCTGATCTTAAATTGATGATGGCAAAATTTTTCTCGCCCCATTTGTGTTCACGCATGAGTTCGGGGATAGCGTGGTCATGCCGTTTCAGGAATTTAAGGGGATGATCTTCTCTGGTAATTGAAACGTCGATGAATCTGGTGCCTGCATGCGCAAGCAGCTTGGATTCTTGAGAAGAAAACCAGAAAGTTTTGAACCCCGATGATTTTGCAAAGCTGAACAGATTGTATGTTTGCTCATCCAGAAAGTGCATTTGCCCGGGCTGGGAAACCATGTTCAACAGATTGGAGAGACTAACAGCGGTTGTCACGCCCGCTGCGATACCCTCCTTACGCAGCAGCTTACCCTGGTCATACAATTCGCTCAAAAACGGGGTGGTATTTCTGTGATACCCATAAACCCCCAATCGATCAGTCCGTAAGGAATCAGGTATCACAATCCAGACATTACGGACACCAGTTGCCACTTGCTGTATCTGGTAGGGCTGACGCTTGTGCTGATCCACCTCTATCAAGTTGCTCGATGTATCGTGATTGGTCGCAATGTAGCCAAAAGCGTTCATGCTGTTGTGCAAACCACTGCGACTCGCGCTGGGCATAAAATCATCCATACCCCGATAACTTGCTCGGTAAGGCTTGGCAGCCAATACAAGCACAATCACCAGTAGCGCCCAGTAATGATGACTAATAGCCAACACAGGCCTGAATACATAAAACATGATAGCGGCCAATGAATAAGGCAGCAGCACACTAGGAATCACAAGCCAGTGATCAGCAAAACTATCAAATGCACTTTCCTTCACATCTGGAAAATCTCTCACAAGATTCAGAATATCAGGAGGCGTCAACGGCTCACCAAAAAACGAGACGTGACTCAGTTGAATGATCTGCATGCCTGCAAATAGGATGAATACGGAAAAAGTTAGCAGCCTTGAGCCAACCAGCCAAAGTGACAGGCTGAACAGCCAAAGAACCATAAAGTATCTGAGTTCGAATTCAGCTTTATTGTTAGGTGTGTATAGCTGTTGTATCCAGTCATCCAGCATCAAAAAGCATGCAGTGACAAGACTGAACAAGGTGATCGCCGGCCAGGTATGTTGTTTGATAATTCTTAAAAGCACCATGAGTAAGCAGTCAGTAAAAAGCCCTGTCTAATGACAGGGCTTGTGCCGGGTCGTTCACCTGAACCGAAAAAATCAGGCGGCGTTTTCTTGGCTGGGAAAATCTGGAACATAGCAAATCAGATCGCTGATTTCACATTCAAAAAAATGACAGAGCTTATCCAGGTGATCTGTCACGGTGTTATAGCCCGGGTTTCTTTGCATGCGATTCAACGTCATGCGACTGATACCAGTCTTTAGTGCAATCTCTGTCATCGTGATTTTTCTTTTCTCCCGTAGCGCTTTGCGGGCAATCATTTCATTCAATTTAAGCTTAATCATTTTGTCATCCTTGATACTTCCGGCCCCATTTGAGGCCGGTGAATTGACTACACATGTGCATTGTCAGTTCAAATTAAAAATCGACTGTGAGCCCAACATTAAGAGACCTGCCCATCCCTGCAACCGGCCCTAGCTGGGTCATCATGCCGTCCGCACGCCATTCGGATACATTGACACCACCCAGAGGCAGGTAATAAAACTTGTCGAGAAGGTTGGTCACAGAAAAATCAAGTCTGGCCTTTTGCCAGAAATAGCTGGTACGCAGATTGAGCAATGTATATGCCGATGTTTCTGGCTCGTTACGTTGCTGATCCACTCGCGTCTTGCGGCCGACCATCTGCATTTCCAGCGCGTTGGTCCATGCGCTGACTTTTTGCTCCAGTGTCATGCGCAAATTGACCGGCATGATCTGGTATAGGTCTTCATCAGAATTGACTCGCTCACCCCGGGTCACCCCTAGCACCGCCGTCATGGCAGCTCGCCCAAACTGACTGTTATCCCAAAGGTCATGCTTCATATTGACATCCATGCCATAAAAACGGGCATCATGATTCTCGAACTGTAAACGCGCATTCCCAGTCATTGGCATCACACCAAAACGGGTGGCACCGATGTAGTCTGCTACGTAGGTGAAGTAGGGCGTGAATTTTACGTAGCGTTGCTGAGTAGCATTGTGAAATGCGGCAGATGCACTCAAGGTATGGGCAGTTTCCGGTTTTAGGTCCGGGTCACCCACATAACCGTTGCCATCACCGAACCAGCCTATCATGCTCATCGCCATATCTCCCCTGCCCCAGGAATATCGCTCATAGAGGGTGGGCGAGCGGGTCTTGCGGGCATAGCCAAACTCGAAGCTGTGCCCTAGGTCAGGCTTGAATTTGGCAAGTGCAGTCAGGTCAAAGTGATGATTGGTTTTCGAACGATCAGCTGCGTTGAAAACTCTTGCCGCAGCAATATCGGCAGCACTCATCATGCCCATCATGGAATATGGCTGCACTTCCCCAGCATCAGTGCGCACAAAGTCGTGCCGCACCCCGAGCAAGGTAGACCAGCTTTCATCCCAACGAGATTCCAGTTCTGCAAAAGTACCAAGACGCTCACGCCGACCATCGTTTATATTAATGTAGGCAAGTGGCCCCATCATCATCGACCCGGCCACTGGCGGCCATACATCTGTCAGATT